>NZ_JBICKJ010000067.1:0-106020 GCF_043104125.1 Pseudomonas sp. xss_4 | reverse complement strand
CGCCTGAGCTACCGCGCACTTAGAAGCAAGAGCAAAAGCATGGGAACGGGGACGGGCATGGGATGAGGACAGGTATGCTGCGGGCTTGGCAGCAGCAAGCGCTTGCGCGATGGCTACGCACAAGTCCCTGACCCGCGGACCAGGCCACCTCCCGCGCTGCAAGCCGAACCACATCCTAATGTCGCGGTCTTCATAAACGAAGGATCCGCTTCATACCTTGGCCCGGTGGGTTTGCCACCGCGCTTGTGTCATCATGCTCCCACCGCCGGTGAGTCCTTTTTAAAGCCCTCTATGAACAAACCCTACGCATTGCTGCTTGCCTTCGCCCTGCTCCAGGGCTGCCAGAGCCTGCCCGCACACAAGGCCGAGCCTGCTGCTGCCGACGCCGGCAAACCCGAAGCCGAGAAGCCCATGGTGTACGGCTCGTTCAAGCAGGATACGCTCTATAACCTGTTGGTAGCCGAGCTTGCCGGGCAACGCAATCGCTTCGACATCGCCCTGGCCAACTACACCGATGAGGCCGCGCGAACCCAGGATCCTGGCGTCTCCGAACGCGCCTACCGTATCGCCGAATACCTGGGCGCCGATGAACCTGCGCTGGACAACGCCCTCATCTGGGCCCGCAACGACCCGCAGAACCTCGATGCGCAACGCGCCGCCGCCATCCAGCTGGCCCGCGCAGGCCGCTATGACGATGCCATGGCCTATATGGAAAAGGTCCTGCAAGGCCAGGGCGATACCCATTTCGATTTTCTGGCCCTGTCGGCTGCCGAAACCGACCAGAGCACACGTGACGGCCTGCTGCAGAGCTTCGAACGCCTGTTGGTCAAGTACCCTGACAACGGTCAGTTGATCTTCGGCAAGGCCCTGCTGCTGAATCAGGACGGCAAGGCCGAAGATGCGCTCGAACTGCTCGAAACGCACGCGCCACAAAACGGCGAAATTGCACCGATCCTGCTGCGCGCTCGCTTGCTGCAAGCCCTGGACCGTGGTCCAGAAGCCCTCCCCCTGCTGCGCAAGGCGATTCGCGAAAACCCCGACGACAAGCGCCTGCGCCTGACCTATGCCCGGACCCTGGTAGAACAGGACCGCATCGCCGACGCCAAGGGCGAATTCGTCAGCCTGGTCCAGCAGTATCCCGAGGACGACGAGCTGCGCTATTCCCTGGCGCTGGTGTGCCTTGAAAACAAGGAGTGGGATGAAGCCGAAGGCTACCTGCAGGAGTTGGTCGAACGCGACAGCAACACCGATGCCGCGCACCTGAACCTTGGCCGCATCCACGAAGAACGCCACGACCCGGCAGGTGCCCTGCGCCAGTACGCCCTGGTAGGGCCAGGGCCCGACTACCTGGCCGCGCAACTGCGCCAGGCCGACATCTTGATCGCCAACGGCCGCGGCACCGAAGCCTCTCGCCTGCTCGCCGAAGCCCGCGAAGCCCAGCCCGACTACGCGATCCAGCTGTTCCTGATCGAATCGGAAAGCTACAGCAACAATAACAAGGACGCCCAGGCCAACCAGGTGCTGCAACAAGCCATCCAGCGCTACCCGGACGACCTCAACCTGCTCTACACCCGTGCCATGCTCGCCGAAAAGCGCGATGACCTGCCCCAGATGGAAAAGGACCTGCGCGCCATCATTGCCCGCGAGCCGGAAAACGCCATGGCCTTGAATGCCCTTGGCTATACCCTGGCCGACCGCACCAATCGTTACGCCGAAGCCCAGGCCCTGATCGACAAGGCGCATCAGCTGACCCCGGACGATCCCGCGGTGCTCGACAGCCTGGGCTGGGTGAACTATCGCCTGGGCAACCTCGACAAAGCAGAGGGTTACCTGCGCCAGGCCTTCGCCAGCTTCCCCGACCATGAAGTCGCCGCCCACCTGGGCGAGGTGCTGTGGGCCAACGGCAAGCGGCGCGAAGCCCGCCAAGTGTGGGCCAAGGGCTTCGAAGCCCAGGCCGACAGCCCAGTGCTGCGCAAGACCCTCCTACGCCTGACCGGATCCGAGACCCTTTAAGACCATGCTATTGCGCCATTTCGTAACCTTCACCCTCATCGCCCTCCTGGCCGGCTGTGCCGGCATTGGCAGCCGCGAAGCCTTGCAGGGCCACGGCGACCCACAGCAGTGGCGTGCCCACAAACAGCAGTTGAGCAGCCTCGACGGCTGGCAGATCAACGGCAAGGTGGGCATCCGTGCCCCACGCGACTCGGGCAGTGGCACCCTGTTCTGGCTGCAGCGCCAGGACTACTTCGACATTCGCCTGGCCGGGCCGCTGGGCCGTGGGGCCGCACGCCTGACCGGCCGGCCTGACGCCGTGGTGCTGGAAGTGGCCAACCAGGGCCGCTACGAAGCCACCAGCCCCGAAGCGCTGCTGGAAGAGCAACTGGGCTGGAAGCTGCCTGTTTCCCACCTGGTCTGGTGGGTGCGCGGCCTGCCAGCGCCGGACACCAAGAGCAAGCTGACCCTCGACGGCGACAGCCGCCTGGCCAGCCTTGAACAGGACGGCTGGCAGGTCGAGTACCTGAGCTATGCCGAGCATAACGGTTACTGGCTGCCCGAACGCCTCAAGCTGCACGGCAAGGACCTGGACGTGACCCTGGTGGTCAAGGACTGGCAGCCCCGCCAGCTGGGGCACTGAGTCGATGCAAGCGCTTACCCTGCCCGCGCCGGCCAAGCTGAACCTGTGGCTGCACATCATTGGCCGCCGTGCCGATGGCTACCACGAGCTTGAAACGGTCTTCCAGTTTCTCGACCACGGCGACGAGCTAAGCTTCGCTGTGCGTGAGGACGGCATGATCCGCCTGCACAGCGACCTCGATACCGTGCCCCATGACAGCAACCTGATCGTGCGTGCCGCTCGCCAGCTGCAGGCCCAATCGGGCACGCCCCTGGGCGCAGACATCTGGCTGAACAAGGTGCTGCCAATGGGTGGCGGCATCGGCGGCGGCAGCTCGAATGCCGCCACCACCCTGCTTGGCCTTGCCCACCTGTGGCAACTGGATTGGGACGAAGATCGCCTGGCTGCCCTGGGCCTGGGCCTGGGTGCCGATGTACCGGTATTCGTTCGCGGTCATGCCGCCTTTGCCCAGGGTGTGGGCGAACAGCTCACGCCGGTCGATCCGGAACAACCCTGGTATGTGGTGCTGGTTCCGCAAGTGTCTGTAAGCACAGCAGAAATTTTTTCACATCCGCAGTTGACACGTGATTCTCTCCCCCTTAAGATGCGCCCCGTTCCCAAGGGAAACAGTCGAAATGACTGCCAACCGGTGGTAGAGCAGAATTACCCGGAAGTTCGCAACGCGCTGAACGCACTGGGAAAATTCACAGAGGCTCGACTAACCGGAACTGGAAGTTGTGTGTTTGGGGCCTTCCCAAGCAAAGCCGAAGCTGATAAAGTTCTGGCCCTTCTTTCAGCGACCCAAACAGGGTTTGTGGCGAAAGGAAGCAATATTTCGATGTTGCATCGCAAGCTGCAAAGTCTGGTCAAGAAGTCGAGTGCCTAGCGCTCGCAGCAACAGATACAGGGGCGTCGCCAAGCGGTAAGGCAGCAGGTTTTGATCCTGCCATGCGTTGGTTCGAATCCAGCCGCCCCTGCCATTTTCCTTATACTCATCCAGGTATACCCTCAGCCTTCAGGTACTGCGCGTGTCCAAGATGATGGTCTTTACGGGGAACGCTAACCCCGATCTGGCTCGGCGTGTCGTACGTCAGCTGCATATCCCTCTCGGTGACGTCTCTGTCGGTAAATTCTCCGACGGCGAGATCAGCACTGAGATCAATGAAAATGTCCGCGGTAAAGACGTCTTCATTATTCAGCCGACCTGTGCACCGACCAACGATAACCTGATGGAACTGGTAGTGATGGCCGACGCCTTCCGCCGCTCCTCAGCTTCCCGAATCACCGCCGTGATTCCTTACTTCGGATACGCCCGCCAGGACCGCCGTCCGCGTTCGGCACGTGTAGCCATCAGCGCCAAAGTCGTCGCTGACATGCTCACTGTCGTGGGTATCGACCGTGTACTCACCGTCGACCTGCACGCTGACCAGATCCAGGGTTTCTTCGATATCCCGGTCGACAACATCTACGGTTCGCCCGTACTGGTCGACGATATCGAAGACCAGCGTTTCGAGAACCTGATGATTGTCTCCCCGGACATCGGTGGTGTCGTGCGCGCACGTGCTGTCGCCAAGTCCCTGGGTGTCGACCTGGGTATCATCGACAAACGCCGTGAAAAGGCCAATCACTCCGAAGTGATGCACATCATCGGCGACGTCGAAGGGCGCACCTGCATCCTGGTAGACGACATGGTCGACACCGCCGGCACCCTGTGCCATGCGGCCAAAGCCCTGAAAGAGCACGGCGCTGCCAAGGTTTACGCCTATTGCACGCACCCTGTCCTGTCGGGCCGCGCGATCGAGAACATCGAGAAGTCGGTCCTGGACGAGCTGGTGGTGACCAACACCGTTCCACTGTCCGCCGCTGCTCAAGCCTGTGACCGTATCCGCCAGCTGGATATCGCACCGGTTGTCGCCGAAGCGGTTCGCCGCATCAGCAACGAAGAATCGATCAGCGCGATGTTCCGCTAAGCGGAACGCTCGCTGACGAAAAGCGCCCCGCCCCAGCACATCTGCTGGGGCGGGGCTTTTTTGCCATCCCCGTTGGCGCTGGTCGCAAACGCCCTCGGGGGGCTATTTTGGAGAAACAAAATGACTGATTTCACTCTGAACGCCCAAGCGCGTACTGACCTGGGGAAAGGTGCGAGCCGCCGCCTGCGTCACTCCGCCAGCATCCCAGCCGTAGTCTACGGTGGTGATAAAGAAGCTCAATCCCTGACCATCGTGGCCAAGGAAATCACCAAGCTGTTCGAAAACGAAGCTGCCTTCAGCCACGTCATCGAACTGAACGTTGACGGCGTCAAGCAGAACGTCATCATCAAGGCCATGCAGCGCCACCCGGCCAAGCAGTTCATCATGCACGCCGACTTCATCCGCGTCGTTGCAGGCCAGAAACTGACCGCCAAGGTACCGGTTCACTTCATCAACGAAGAAGGCCCGGTCAAGAAAGGCGGCGAAGTTTCGCACGTTGAGTCGGAGCTGGAAGTTTCCTGCGAAGCCAAAGACCTGCCTGAGTTCATCGAGGTCGACCTGGCCAATGCTGAAATCGGCACCATCATCCACCTGTCGGACCTGAAAGCTCCGAAAGGCGTAGAGTTCGTCGCTCTGGCCCACGGTGATGACAAAGCAGTTGCCAACGTTCACGCACCACGCGTGTCCGCTGAAGCTGAGGAAGAAGGCGCTGCCGAGTAATCCACTCGCACGCCGGCGTTGATCGGGTTACAGTGCCGCGCGCCCTGTAACCCACCAACTCCAAGGAAGAGCCCCTGACGTGACCGCCATCCAGTTGATCGTCGGCCTGGGTAACCCCGGCCCCGAATACGAACAGACCCGGCATAACGCAGGGGCTCTTTTCGTTGAACGCATTGCCAGCGCCCAGCGCATCTCGCTGACCGCTGATAAGAAATATTTCGGCCTGACGGCTAAATTCAGCCATCAGGGCAACGATGTTCGCCTGCTGATCCCCACCACCTACATGAACCGTAGCGGCCAGTCCGTGGCGGCGTTGGCCAATTTCTTCCGGATTAAACCGGAGGCCATCCTGGTGGCGCACGACGAACTCGACCTGCCTCCCGGCGTTGCCAAGCTCAAGCGCGGCGGCGGCCATGGCGGGCACAACGGCCTGCGCGACATCATCGCGCAGCTCGGCAACCAGAACGACTTCCATCGCCTGCGGCTCGGTATTGGCCATCCAGGCGACGCCAAGCTGGTCTCCAACTTCGTCCTGGGCCGCGCACCGCGCGCCGAGCAGGAGAAGCTCGACGCCAGCATCGACTTTGCCCTCGGTGTGCTGCCGGACGTGCTCGCTGGCGACTTCGCCAAGGCGATGCGCGAGCTGCACAGCCAGAAGGCCTGATTTCCTTTAGAGAGGGGAATACCCATGGGTTTCAATTGCGGCATCGTCGGCCTGCCCAACGTCGGCAAGTCCACCCTGTTCAACGCCCTGACCAAGTCTGGCATCGCGGCAGAGAACTTCCCTTTCTGCACCATCGAGCCGAACAGCGGTATCGTGCCCATGCCCGATGCGCGCCTCAATGCGCTGGCTGAAATCGTCAAGCCCAACCGCATCCTGCCCACCACCATGGAATTCGTCGACATTGCAGGCCTGGTGGCCGGTGCTTCGAAAGGCGAAGGCCTGGGCAACAAGTTCCTCGCCAACATCCGTGAGACCGACGCCATCGCCCACGTGGTGCGCTGCTTCGAAGACGAGAACGTGATTCACGTTTCCAACAGCGTCGATCCCAAGCGCGACATCGAGATCATCGACCTCGAACTGATCTTTGCCGACCTCGACAGCTGCGAAAAGCAGTTGCAGAAAGTGGCCCGCAACGCCAAGGGTGGCGACAAGGACGCCCTGGCGCAGAAGGCCATTCTGGAACAGCTGATCCCGCATTTCACCGAAGGCAAGCCAGCGCGCAGCCTGATGAAGAAGATGAGCGCCGATGAAAAGGCCCTGATCCGTAGCTTCCACCTGCTGACCAGCAAGCCGGTGATGTACATCGCCAACGTTGCCGAGGACGGTTTCGAGAACAACCCGCACCTGGACGTGGTGAACGCCATCGCCGAGGAAGAAGGCGCGGTGGTCGTACCGGTGTGCAACAAGATCGAAGCGGAAATCGCCGAGCTGGACGACGGTGAAGAAAAGGACATGTTCCTCGAGGCCCTGGGCCTGGAAGAACCTGGCCTGAATCGTGTGATCCGTGCCGGTTACGAGTTGCTGAACCTGCAGACCTACTTCACCGCCGGCGTGCAGGAAGTACGTGCATGGACCGTGCGCGTAGGTGCCACTGCCCCGCAAGCGGCCGGGGTGATCCACACCGACTTCGAGAAAGGCTTCATCCGCGCCGAAGTCGTGGCCTATGACGATTTCATCCAGTACAAGGGTGAGAGCGGCGCCAAGGAAGCCGGCAAGTGGCGCTTGGAAGGCAAGGATTACATCGTCAAAGATGGCGACGTGATGCACTTCCGCTTCAACGTTTGATCGACGCTTAACCGCAGCGTAAATAAGCAGGAGCGTTCAGCAGCCCAATTGAGGGTCTGCCGAACGCTCCTGTTTTTATTCAAGCCCGCAAAAAGCGGGAGCACGGCGCCAGTGCGTGCGGCTTACTCACCTCCCCCAGACCGCTGCTCGCCTGCCAGCATCACCAGCAAGACGATCACCATCACCGCGGCACCCAGGTTGTAGAGCATGCCGGCCACAAACGCATGCACATACTGGCCGGCTTGAACGACCAAGCCTTCCCCTGGCAGCGCCGCCGCGAAGAAAATCCCCACCACGGCCACCCCCAGCGCCGCACCGACCTGCTGCACTGCCCCGCACCTACCACGATCAGTACCGGGATCAGCCAAACGGGCACCAACTGTGCGCCTGCCGCCTGGACCTGGGCAATCAGCAACCCGATCGACAGCGCGTACAGCAAGGCCCCTACCACGATCGCTCGTATTCCCCAGCCCGCAACCAGCCGCGGGGCAGCAAGCGATGCCAGTACGAAACCCACACTGCAGGGTGCGAAGATACTGCCCGCCATGAAGGGATCCAGACCCAGCCCGCTCTGCATCAGCAGGGCGAAGCACAGAAAGAAGGAACTGGATGTGGAATAGACCACCAGCACCAGCAGCGTGCCCAGTGCAAAGCGGCGCTGCGTCAACAGTTGCATGTCCACCAAGGGCAACCTGCCGGTCGCTCGTCGCCGTTGCTGCTGGCGCTTGAACAGCGCGAGCAAGCCCAATGCCAGGCCGAGCGCGAAGAAACTCCAGGCAGGCCACCCCTGCCCCGGTCCTTCGATCAGCGGCACGAGTAGCAATGCCAGGCCGACGCTGACCAGCGCCACGCCTGCCCGGTCCAGGTCCGGGCGCTGGAGCGCGCGGGTCTCGGGGATGTAGCGCGCCGCCACGAAAGCCAGCAACCCAATGGGTACATTGATCAAAAAGATGCTGCGCCAGCCTGATCCGAACAGGTCAGCATGTACCATCCAGCCGCCCAGCACCTGGCCTGCGAGGGCAGCCAGCCCCAGCGTCATCCCTAGCAAGCCGAAGGCGCGGCGGCTGTCCTGGGCGTCGAAGTTGACCCGAATCGAAGCATAGACCTGAGGGAACAGCAGCGCGGTGGCCAGCCCCTGTACAGCCCGTGCACCGATCAGAAAAGCAGCACTGGGCGCCAGGCGCCGCTGGTGAGGCGTTTGATGCACGACCTGCCGCACGCGGCCTTCGTCCTCAACCTGCGCTGGGATGTACTGGGGTTCAATGGGCTAGCCGACGCACTCTTCGGCTTCGCCGCGCACCCGCCTGAGCGCCGCAACCTGCTCTGGCTGCTGTTCACCGACCCGACGATGCATGGGCGCTTGCACGACTGGGACAGCCAGGCCCCGATTATGCTGGCAAGCGTTCGTCGCGACTTCGCCCGGGCCACGCAGGAAGCCGATATCCACGCATTGGTGGACGAACTGGAGCATGTCTCGCCGGCCTTCAAGGCCGGCTGGCGCACCCACGACGTGCATGCATCCTGCAGCGGCGTACGCCAACTGGTCATCGATGGGCAGGCCCAGCTGTTCGAGCATACCTCGCTGACCGTCGATGAAGACCGGCACCTTCGGCTGGTGGTATACGCACGCCAAGATGGGCTGCCAGGCAGCCCATGATTCACGCGTCGTTTTCAGTTTCGGCCGGGCGTTGCCCGTCCTGCAACAGCACCATGCTCTGCGGCGCAGAGAGGGCGATACCTTCGTCGCGCAGGCGCCCCAGTATGGTGAACAGCAGGTCACTGCGGGCACCGCCCACCAACCGCGGCCCTGCCACATAACCACTGACGCCAATCACCATACCGGCATTGGTCAGGTCCTTGAACGACACCGATGGTGCCGGTGCTTCGAGGATGGCCTCGTGCTCCTGGAAGGCGGTCAGCAGCAGCTCACGGACCCGGTTGGCGTCGGTGTCCAGGGGCAAGGTCAGGGTAATACCGACCACGCCAAGGGCATTGCCCATGGTCACGTTGCGCACGTTCTGGGAGATGAACTGCGAGTTAGGGACGATCACGGTGGAGCGGTCCGACATCTGGATCTCGGTGGCGCGCACGTTGATGCGACGGATATCCCCCTCGACACCCGCCAGGCTCACCCAGTCACCCACCTTGACCGGGCGTTCGGTAAGCAGGATCAGGCCGGAGATGAAGTTCTGCACGATCTGCTGCAGGCCGAAGCCGATACCGACCGACAAGGCACTCACCACCCAGGTCAGGCTAGTGAGGTTGATGTGCAGGGTCGACATCACCAGCATGGCCAGGAACAGGAAGCCCAGGTAACCCACCAGGGTGACCAGCGAGGCGCGCATGCCGGCGTCCATGTCGGTTTCCGGCAGCAGGCGCTCACTCAACCAGCGCTTGACCACACGAATGGCCAGCATCCCGCCTACCAGTATGCCAAGCGCCAGCACGATGTCCTGGGGCACGATGTTCAGGTTGCCAAGTAGCTTGCCGCCCGTGCCATCCCAGTCACCCAGGCTCAGCAACAGTTCGCTGGGGCTGGTGCCCGACGGCATCAAGGTCAGCAGCAGGGCCAGGATCACCACGACGGTGCGACCAATGCCGGCGAGCACCGTGCTCGCCTGCGCCTGGTGCCGTGGTGCCAGGCCCAGCGTCGAGGCCAGCGCCAAGCCACCCGGTTGGCGAGGCGAGAGCAGCATTTCGCACAGATCACTCAGGAACGTTGTGAGCAAGTAGGCGCACGTGACGACCAGGCTTACCCATAGCAGCTTGGCTGTGAGGAAATAGGCCAGGGTGAGGTACCCGGTGATCAGCGATAGCAGGATCGCGGCTAGCCACACCACCATCACGAACGGGATCAAGCCGGCCAGGCCCGTCGCCCGGTCAATGCCATGCCGACGCCGAGCACGGCGGTAGGTCATCAGGGCGCCGGCGAAAATCAACGCCACCACCAGTGCAGTAAGGCCATTGACCGCCACGGTCAGGGCCAGGCTGACGCCGATCACACTGTTGATCCGCTCCAGGGTCATCATCACCATCAAGGCCAGTGCCAGCACCTTGGGGAACCAGCCCAGGGCCTCGGCCACTTCGTCGGCAATCGCCGGCAAACGCCAGGAGGGACGCTGCAACATCAACAGTGCCCGGCCAAGTCCGGTAATGAAGGCGCTGAACACCACCAGGGCAAGAATATGATCGGTCAGGCTGGCCAGGTCCGAACCCAGTTGCGCACTGCTTTCAACGCCCCAGCGCAACAACGATACCGAGCCGGCAATGGTGCCCAGGGTTGCCAGGCTTACACCCACGGCCAAGGCACTGCGACGCAAGCGTCCCTCCGGTAACCAGCGCACCATGGACCTTGCCAGCAGCCGCTCCAGCAAACCCCGCACCAAGGTCCATACCAGGATCGAAGCGATCAGGCTGGTGAAGAACAGCCAGCGGTGTTCAGCGCTCAGGGCACTGTCGAGCGCGTCGGTGATCTCGCCGCGCAGGTCATGCAGCCGTGCCACATCGTCCTGGGTAGGGCGGATCATGCTCTGCCAGAACGCAGGGCTCAACGGCGACGCTGCCCGGCTGGATATCTGCGAGTTGAACAGGCTGCGGCGCAGGTTGACGATCTGCGTGGACAGGTCCCGCGCCGACTGGGTCAGCTTGGTGGCCTGATCCTGCTGGGTCGCCAGGGTTTTCTTCTCGGCCTCCAGCGCCTTGCGCTGCTGGGTCAAGGTCGCAGGCTCGTCCGGCTGAGCGGGGCCGATGACCTTCAACTGATCGTCCACCTTCTGCGCATCGGCTGCACGCTGGGTGCTCAAAGCATCGGCCTGGCGCTGGACCTGCACGGCCGCCATGCGCAGTTGCGCCAGCAGGTCGTCGTTGGCATCACTGGTGACGCCCTGGCGAATCTGGTCCAGTCGGTCGCTAAGCTGGTCGACGCTCGCGGTTTCGTCCAGTGCCGGTGCGTCAGCGGCAGCCTGCGCCGTCGTCGCAGGGGCAGGTGCCGACCAGGCTGGGTTGGACACTGTCACAATCAGCGCCAGCAACAGCATCACGCTGTGACTAAAGCGGGAAAGGCTGACACGCCTCATCGAACATTCCTCTTTGCAATTCGATCTGGCGAGCGATTCTACGCCGCTTCGGGCCATCAGGAGAGGGCTGTTTCGCGCGCCAGCAATTGCCGTTTGCGCTCGATCCCCCAGCGGTAGCCGCTGATGTCGCCGTCCCGGCGCACCACCCGGTGGCATGGAATGGCCACGGCAATACGGTTAGCCGCGCAGGCCTTGGCCACTGCCCGCACCGCCTTGGGGGCGCCTATGCGCTCGGCGATGTCGCTGTAGCTGACCCGGCAGCCAGGGGGTACTTCACGCAGCGCTTGCCACACGCGCTCCTGAAAGACGGTGCCCTGCACATCCAGCGGCAGGTCCAGGCCGAGCGCCGGCGCCTCGACGAACCCGATGACCTGCGCCACGACCTGTTCGTACGCGCCATCGGCACCGATCAGCTCGGCGTTGCAGAACTGGTCTTCCAGGGCGTGCACCAGCGCCTCAGGATCATCGCCGAGCAAAATCGCGCAGATGCCCTTTTCGCTCTGGGCAACCAGGATGGCACCTAGTGAGCACTGGCCCACGGCGAAGCGAATGGTCACCCCGGCACCACCTGCGCGAAACTGCCGGGGTGGCATGCCCAGCCGCTGCTCAGCCCCGGCATAGAAGCGGCTGCTGGAGTTGTAGCCCGCCTCGAAAATGGCATCGGTGACCGAGCCCTGCCCATGCCCCAGGCTGCTCCTCAGGCGCTGGGCGCGGAAGGCCTCGGCGTAGGCTTTGGGTGTAAGGCCGGTTTGCGCCTTGAACAGCCGATGCAGGTGGAACGGGCTGACGGCCAGGCGCTCGCCCAACTGCTCCAGGCTGGGCGGTAGCTCGCACGCCTCGATCAGGCGACAGGCATCGCTGACCAGGCGCCGCGTACGCGCCGAAATGGCAGGCCGGCCCATGCAGCGCTTGCAGGCGCGGTAGCCCGCTGCCTCGGCCAATGCCGGGGACTCGAAGAACTCCAGGTTGCTGCGCAGGGGGAGCCTGGCCTTGCAGCCTGGATAGCAGTAGATGCCGGTGGTGCGCACGGCATAGACGAAATGGTCCGCCGCCTCGGCAACACGTGCCGCAACGGCCTGCCAGCGCTGCTCGGGAGTGGTGTAGGTTGTCATGTTCATCTTCTAGACTAAGTGCAGTTCGGCAAGCGCTCAGGCCCGCCACAAGTACCAGGCGGCGACGGTGCGATAAGGTCGCCAGGCGGCGCCCAGCGCGCGCATCTGTGCAGGCGTCGGTGCTTTTTCCAAGCCCTTGAGCCGCCGATAGCCCTCCCGTACGCCAAAGTCATCGACCGGCAACACATCCAGACGCTCCAGGCTGTAGATCAACAGCATCTCCACTGTCCATCGCCCTACCCCGCGCAGCGTCACCAGACGCTCGATCAATTCGTCGTCGGGCATGTCCAGGGCCTGCTCGCGGGTTGGCACCACACCGTCCAGGCGGCCTTGGGCAATGTCCAGCAGCGTGGCCAGTTTGCTGGCCGAGAAGCCGCAGCTGCGCAAGGCGGCGGGGTCCGCTGTCAGCAGTTGCGTGGGGGTGGGGAAAGCCTCTTGCCCAAATAGCGCCAGCAGTCGCCCGAGGATGGCGTCGCCTGCACGGGCGTGCAGTTGTTGGTAAGCGACCGACCTCACCAGTGCTTCGAAGGGTTCACGCCCCGGGGTAGTACGGTGGCGGCAGGGGCCGACGGCGGCAATGTGCCGCGCCCAGTCCGCATCCAGGCCACCCAGGTATTCGGCCGCTTGCCGGTAAGCGAAAGGTTCGGCGTCGATCAACATTGAAGCGGCTCCATCGATCAGTGGAGATGCCAGCTTAACCCAGCCACTCATCGGCCGACTGCCGGATCTTGCGCAAGTAATTCCTGAGGCAGCATTGCCCGCCATGGCCTTACCCGCATAGAATTGAGAACCATTCACAATCACATCCGACAGGAACCGACCGTGGCGACGATGCAGCTTCCCGACACGCTCAAACCGACCGAGGTCGCCCTGCTCTACCAATCCCACCATGCGTGGTTGCGCGGCTGGCTACGCAGTCGCGTCGGTTGCAGCGAACATGCGGCCGACCTGGCCCAGGACACCTTCGTGCGCCTGTTGCGCGCCCGGCAGACCTCGCCGTTGAAAGAGCCTCGCGCCTACCTCAGCAGCATCGCCCGCGGCCTGATGATCGATCAGTTTCGTCGCCGTGCGCTGGAGCGGGCCTACCAGGACAGCCTGGCGCACCTACCCGAAACCGATATCCCGAGCGAAGAACACAGGCTGGTCATTCTCGATAGCCTGGAGCGCCTCGATCGTGCCCTGCACCAGCTCAAGCCGCGTGCTCGCCAAGCCTTTCTGCATGCGCAACTGGACGGGCTGAGCATCATCCAGATCAGCTTGCTCCTGGGCGTTTCGAAAGCGACCGTGGAGCGCGACCTGGCCAAGGCGCTGAAGACTTGCTACCGGTTGCGTTATGCCGACGCCTGACCAAGCACCCGCCCAGGCCCGGGTCGACCAGGCCATCGACTGGTTGGTGAGGCTACGCTTCGGCAGCCCAGGGCCGGATGCCCAGGCGCAGTTCCAGCAATGGTTGTCGTTGCACCCTCACAATGGGTTGGCCTGGCAGCGCGTCAGCAACCTGGGCGATGAGCTCGCCGGGCTACCCAAGGACCTCAGCCGTCGTACCCTGCAAGGCAGCGAGCGCCAGGGCATCAGCCGGCGCGACCAGCTCAAGCTGGGGGCCTTGTTGGTGGTCGGCAGCGGCCTTGGCTGGATGGCGCGCGAGCCGCTGGGCCTGCCGGAGCTGCTGGCCGACAGTGCCACTGCCACCGGCGAGCGCCGACAATTGCAAGGCAGTGATGGCAGCCGCATCCAACTGAACACCGCCAGTGCTATCGACCTGCGCTTCACGGCGAGCCAACGCCGCCTGGCGCTTCTGCGCGGTGAAGTCAGCCTGGACAGCAATTCTGACGACAAACGCCCGTTCTTCATCGATACCCGAGTAGCCACCCTGCGCACCCTCGACGGGCAACTGCTGGTGCGCCAGAGCGATCACGGCTTGCTGGTGGCGGTGCGCCGGGGCGAAGTCACGGTGATGACCGGTGCTACGCCAGTGCGGGTGCATTCCGGCGAGACCTTGCGCGTGCAGGCCAATGGAAGCCATCAAGCCGTCACCCCGCCCAGTGACCCTTGGGGCTGGACGCAGGGTGTGCTCAGCGTTCGGCAAATGCCGCTGGCAGATTTCGTCGCTGAGCTGAACCGATACCGGCCCGGTCTGCTGCGCTGCGCCCCAGCGGTGGCGAAACTGATGGTTTCCGGGACCTACCAGCTGGCCGACACCAATCAGATCCTGCAGCTACTGGCCCGCAGCCTGCCAGTGCGTATCGCTTACCACACCCGGTATTGGGTCAACATCGACGCCGCTTAGCTCACTGACACGGCTCAGTTGGTAACCACCGGAGCGAGCTGCAATGCCGTTCCTGCAGGCAAATCCGCTAGCTTTCAGAGGGGGTGCAGGACGGCTGCTCACGCCGATAAGACTGCCGTGCAAAGCACACGAAAAGCCCGGCCATCAATGCCAGCGCCATGGGCAGCCCGTGGGGCGCCACGTCCATGGCCGCACCACTGATCAGCGGCCCCACCAGGCTGCCGACGCCCCACAACAAACCGACGCTGGCATTGGCGGTGACCAGGTCCTGCCCTTTGAAACGCTGGCCTATCAACACCAGTGCCAGGGTATAGATGCCGCCCGCGACAGCACCCAGTACTACTAGCAAGGGCCACAACAGCCACGTCATGTTCAGCAACCAGGGCAACCCGATGCCAATGGCCATGGCCACTACCCCGCACGCCAGGTGCAGGCCGGTGCGCTCGACGCGGTCGGCAAGCCAGCCCAGCGGCAGCTGGAACAGCATGTCCCCTGCGAACACCACGGTCACCATCAGCGCCGCCACACCCACGGCAAAACCGTGGCTGCTGGCGTACACCGGCAAGAGCGAGAGCACCACGGCATCGAAAAACGAGAAAAACAGCACAGCCACGCACAGCGCCGGGGCCACGCGAAAGAAGCCGGCCAGGCCGAAGCTCTTGTCGTCTTCAGCGTGCAGCACCCGGTCATTGGGCACCGTCACCACGATGCACGCCAACGCCAGGCCATAGCAGGCCGTGACCACGCCGGTAATCCAGGGGCTGTGGGCACCAAGCATCGCCAGCATCGCCGGCCCAAGCACTTGGAAACCGGTAAAGCTGGTGGCGTAGAGGGCCATGATCTTCCCCCGGTTGTGCTCCTGGCACAGTTCGTTGACCCACGACTCACCGAGAATGATCGCGATGCCCATGCCAAGGCCCAGCGCCAGGCGCAAGATCGCCAGCCACCACAACGAGGCAAATGCAGGTTCCAGCAGGCCGATGCTCAGTGTGCACAGGCTGAAACACAGCAAGTAGAGTGTGCGTCGCTTGAAATACCGGCAGCAGGCATCAACCAGAAAGGCCGACAGCATCATGCCAGCCGCCGGAATGGCGGAAATCATCCCGATTTCAAGGGTGCCTGCGCCAGCCTCGTGCAGGCGCAACGACACCAGGGGCAGGGTCGCGCCCAGGCTGAACCCCACGACCGAAACGGCGAACAGTAAGCCCGCCAGCAAACGCATGTTCATGAACCACTCCCAGCAAACCGATAAGACGTGCAGACAAAGGCACCCACCACCACGGCGGACGCTGTTCGAACGCTGATCAGTTCAGGTGTGGCGAGAAGGTGAAGGCAAACAGGACGCTGCGACGGCGCTTGAGCACGGTGTCGCTCGGCCAGGCACGGCGCAGCCCATCCGGGGCAGGCTGACGGCGACAGGGCAAGGACAGGAAACGGCGCATTGCTTTGGCTACTACGCAGAAAGTGAGCAAGAGGCGGCACTCTAGGCCAGAGCAGGCGATACCGTCAATTGCCTCAGTGCCTGTGGCGTCAAGGGGGCATCCCTGCCCCTTTTTGAGCATCAGCGCTTGCCCGTGCTCGGCAGCAATACCGCCAGCACCCCGAACAGGGGCAGGAACGAGCAAAGCCCGTACACGTATTCGATACCGCGCAGGTCAGCCACATAGCCCAGCAATGCCGCGCCAATGCCGCCAAAGCCGAACATCAGGCCAAAGAAGATGCCCGCGATCATGCCTACGCTACCGGGCACCAGTTCCTGGGCATACACCACGATGGCGGAGAATGCCGAGGCCAGGATGAAGCCGATCACCACGCTCAGTACCGTTGTCCAGAACAGGTCCGCGTAAGGCAGTGCCAGGGTGAACGGTGCCACGCCCAGAATCGAGAACCAGATCACCGCCTTGCGCCCGATGCGATCGCCGATGGGCCCGCCAAAGAAGGTGCCCGCCGCGACCGCGCCCAGGAACAGGAACAGGTGCAACTGCGAACTGGCGACCGATACGCCGAACTTCTCGATCAGGTAGAAGGTGAAGTAGCTGGTGAAGCTTGCCATGTAGAAGTACTTGGAAAACACCAGCAGCCCCAGCACCACCAGCGCGGCAACCACGCGCCCGCGGGAGATGCCGTGGGTAGCCTGTACCACCTTGCGCGCCTTGGCTTGGCTCAGGTGCTCGATGTACCAGCGGCGCAGCATCAGGGTCACGGCGAGAAAGAACAGTGCAGCCACGCCAAACCAGGCGACATGGGTTTGCCCGAACGGGATGACGATGGCCGCAGCCAGCAACGGGCCCAGGGCAGAACCTGTGTTACCGCCTACCTGGAAGGTCGATTGCGCCAGGCCAAAGCGGCCTCCGGACGCCAATCGCGCAATACGCGAGGTTTCGGGATGGAATGTCGAAGAGCCGATGCCCACCAGGGCCGAGGCGAGCAGAATCATCGGGAAGCTGCCGACGAACGCCAGCATCACGATACCGATCAGCGTGCACACCGTGCCCATGGGCAGCAGGTTGGGCGTAGGCCGGCGGTCGGTGAAAAAGCCCACCCAGGGTTGCAGCAGCGAGGCGGTGATCTGAAACGTCAGGGTGATCATGCCGATCTGGGCGAAGCTCAAGTTGTAATTGGCCTTGAGCATTGGGTAGATGGCCGGCAGCACTGACTGGATCAGGTCATTGATCAGGTGCGCCAAGGCGCAGAAGCCGATGATGCGCATTACCAACGGCGTAGCGGTGCTCGCCTGCGCTTGGGTGGACGCCGGGGCGGCGCTGGGGATGGCCATGGCCTGGATCTCCGTCGGAAAGCTGGGCTCCGATTATCGGGATACAAATAGATACATAGCTACCTTTTTTTCTACATCAGGTCTGGCCAGCCCTTTCTTCTAAAGCTCTGTGGATGCTCCGACTGGGCCGAGAGCGTCCGGGGCTCGAGCCGGTAAATACCGAAATTGAAGCCGATCAACCATACGATTTGGGGTTTTCAGGGGATGGATAACGCTGCGCGCACCGCGATCGCTCGCTAAGTTTTTGAAAGCGTGCAAATTTTTTTTATAAAGCGTGTTGACAGGGGGGCCGTTCAAGAGAATAATGCGCGCCATCGGCTACATAGCTCAGTTGGTTAGAGCATAGCATTCATAATGCTGGGGTCCGGGGTTCAAGTCCCTGTGTAGCCACCAAACAAGACGAAGGGCTTACCGCAAGGTAAGCCCTTTTTCTTTGCCCGCCAGAAAGTCAGGTGGTCTTCGCGAGCCTGCGCAATCACCTCACACCGCTCATCGCCAAAAAGACAGCTACCAGGCTAACCACGCCCAGTGCGCGAGCGACATGGGCGCGCGAAAGGCCACGTTAAGCCACAGCGGGATTGCTGACTCACCTGGGCTTGCTGCAAAAGGATGACGCCGCACTGCCGTCACCGCCCCAGGTGCGGTAGCCGGCCGTGTCCAGGTGAATGCGACCGCTCGGGTAGCGGCCAAGGCCCATGCCCCACGCCTGACCGTGCTGCTGCCAGAAACGGCACAGCGGGTTGGGGTCGGCCCAGGGCGCCAGCAGGACATCCACGGCGAATGCCTGGGTATGCGCACTGCCGATCGCCCCGCCGGCACAGCGATTGAGGCCTGGATCACGGTAGGCGGAGACCACTTCGAAATCGGGCAAGGCCCCCTGCTCACCCAGCGTTCGGAGCAACGACAGCGTAGCGCGCACGGCCGGCCAGTTTTGCTTGGGCGGCACGGCAAACGGTGAAGCCCGGCACAATTTCCAGTCCGAGGCCGAGCGCAAGAGCTGATGAATCGGCACCACGCCGTACACGCGTGCCTGCACGAGCATGTCTCGAAAAGGCCGTGTCGGGTGCTCACCCGCCCACTGGGCGAACATCCTCAGGTCGCGTTCATCGGCCAGGGCCCCGCTGGACGCCGAATTTACCGCCAGCAACAGCGCGGCAACCACACTCCGTTTCTTCGACATGGCACACCCCTGCACGTCTCGGCAGCGGCCCTGCCGCTGGCTCAGTCCGGGAACAACGTGCAGGCCATCACCAGCGCATCCTCGCGACCACCCGCAGCTGGATAATAGTCGCGCCGGCGGCCGATTTCATTGAAGCCGAAACGCTCGTACAGGCGATAAGCCGGGTTGCTGGCCCTCACCTCCAGGAAACACTCGCGACCGTTGAGCTGGTAGGCGCGCGACATCAGGTGTTCGAGCAGCCGCAAGCCCAGGCCGCGCCCCTGGTTTTCCGGCTTGACGGTGATGTTGAGCAGGTGAGCTTCGTCGATGATCACGTTGATCACGCCGTGGCCAACCTGTTGCTGCCCATCGAACATCAGCCAGACTTCATAGGATTTCAGGGCATCCAGAAAGATACCGCGGGTCCAGGGGTGGCTGAACGCGGCATATTCGATTTTCAGCACGGCATCCAGATCCGCCTCGGTCATGGGGCGAAAGCTGATCGAGTCACTCATTCAACGGGTTTCCAGCGCGCCATCAGCTGGCGCATGGCTTTCCAGACGTCCGCTTTACGCTGCGGCTCGTCCATCAACAGTTCCAGGCCCGGCAAGGCCCACGCCTCGCCCAGGCCGTCGAGCTTGAGGGTTTGGTAATAAGCCTGGTCGTCGGCGCCGGCAGCAAAGCGCAGCGCCGGCGTACCCACCAGCCACAGGCAGGTGCAGGGCGCTTCTTCCAGACGCGCCTGGACAAAACCCTGTACAAAATCGCGGGCTGCGTCCGGGCCCTGGTCCATGTTGCCGCGCATCAGCAGCGGCCAGCGCACTGGCTCACCCACGATCTGCGGGGCATCGGGTAGGCCAGCGGCGCGCAGCATGTCCTTGAGCAGCAGGTAGGACGGGTCACGGCTCTGGAAAGGCTGGCCGGTGGCCAGCTCGACCAGCAATAGGCAATCGCCAGCGCGCAGCAATTGCAAGGCAAAGCGCGGAGGCGGTACCGGCACTGGGCGAGGGGTCGCAGCCTGCTCGGGCGCCTCCACAGGCTTGGCCGCGGCCTTGGCGGAAACGCCAGGGCGCGGGACCTCGATCTTCGGCCGCTCGACGACCCGTGCCTGGGGGGCAACAGGTGATTTGTCGGCTATCTGGCGTGGCGGCGGCTCGAAATCGATGTCCTCGGGCGGCGCTAACGGCAGCAGCAGCTCGGGCCGCGACGGCGCGGCGAACGGCAGCTCGGCGCGCGGCAGCCAGTGCACCACTTGCATGGCGGACAGGTAGGCGCGACGACGTTGTTCGGTAAGCAAGGCGGTCATCCGAGGGGGTTGGGACAGGTGCGCATTCTAACGCCGATGACTCGCCAGTGCCGCATCAGCTCGGCGGTTTTTTACGCATCCCCTGCCTGCCTGGGCAAGCCATAGGAGGCGCGCGGTTCGATCAGCCTGTCGCACGACAGACCAAGCGGATAAGAACCAACCCGTCGGATGCAGTACAATCGCCCCCTTTTTCTTGGCCACGAGTCCAAGCCGATGATCGAACCCAAGCGCGTCCTGCGTGCCCTAGCCGAACACTGGGCCCTGATCGAGCCGCTGTGCGAGCGTTTCGACCAGGGCACCCTCAGCCTGGTGGAGCTGCGCCAGCATGTGGCCCGCCAGCAGATCGAGAGCACCCCGCAGGACATTACCCAACTGCTCGATGTGTGGATCCGCCTGGACATCCTGGTACCCGTTGCCAAGAGCCCGAACCGCTTCGAGCTCAATGCCCAGATCCACGATTTTCTCGCCTACCTGCGCCGTGAACATCGCCTCGGCCTGTGCCTGGAGATCGAGGCCTACCTGCGTCACCTGGAGCGCCTGGCCGGGCACATCCAGGATGCCTTCGACAACCGCGACAGCGACGACCTGGCGCGGCAACTGCGGTTGCTGGACATGCGCGTGCGGGATGTGCTGAAGAAGCTCGACAACGATGAGCAGGCCCTGGTGGCCGTCGCCGAGCGGGCCAAGACCAGCAGTCGCCAGATACCGCTGCGCCAGCGCTATGCCGAGGTGCTGGCCACCTGGGACGAATACGTCGAGCCGATGATCCAGCTGGTCAACGCCGACGGCGCCTTCGAGCAAGGTGTGCGCAAGGTCGAGACCGTGCTGCTGAAGCTACTCGGTGAACAGGCGCGCCTTGGCCACCTGGTCGACGACGACATGCTGCTGCGCACCCATGCGCGCATTCTGGAGATGCAGACCAGCGCCCAGCTTACCCTGCGTCATGCCCGTGAGCTGCTGCTGCCGCTGCGCGAGGAAGCACGGCGCCATAACGCGGTTACCCGTGGTGCAGCCCTGGCACTGTCGGTGGTGCGCCGCAAGGGCCTGGACGCGCTGCCCCAGGCGGCCATGCCGTTGTTTACCCGCCCGCAAAGCACCTTCCTGGGCAGCGCCAGCCAGGTCGAAGCCTATGTCTATGCCTTGGCACGCTTCGAGCCCAAGCCAGCGCGTTTCCCCAAGGCGCACAAGAGCACGTCCGACGCCAAGCCTCGCGCACCGCGCACGGTCAAGGAAATGACCGAACGCTGTGAACAGGCACTGCCTCTGCCAGACCTGATGGTGTGGCTGCTGGAGCAGGAGCCCGAAGGCGCCACCGACGAACTGCTGTACTGGTTCTCACGCCTGTCACGGGAAAAACGCTTCAACCGCGAGCGCCTCGAGCGGCGTGACTACGACACCCAGGAACACCGCGTCAGCCTGCGTTCGTACGCCCTGACTTCCAGCCGCGAAGACGCCGCCAGTGCGTCCCCAGAACCCCACGCGAGCCCAGCCCATGCATCTTGATCTTTCCGAACTGTCCCAGCTCGCACCGATCTTCCGCGAGCTGTTCAAAGGTTTCCACATCAGCCGCCGCGACCCGGAGCTGTACGCGCAGTTGTCCAACTTCCAGGACCAGTACCGCAGCCTGTTCAAGGCCCTGGGCTTCGAGCTGGTGTGCGACACCCGCGGTTTCTACTACTTCGTGCCGGACATGACGGCGGCGCAGGTCAACAAGACGGCGCAGCGCCTGTCGCTGTTCACCTTCATTCTGGTCGAGCACCTGGCCGATCAAGGCCGTGACCCGATCGCGGTGCTCGACGGCGGCAGCGTTGGTCGCGACGAACTGCCTTCGTTGCTCGACAAATACCGTGACCTGTTCCTGCAGGCCGAGGTGCAGACGGTCGAGGACTTGGAAGAAAAGATCCTGCGCCGCATGACCCAGCTTGGCTTCGCCCATGAAGAAGGTGGCATCTACCGTTTCCTGCCGCCGATGCACCGGTTCCTGGACGTTTGCCTGGCCGTGCAGCAGGACCGGGACTTGGCGGCGACGCTGCACAGCGCCCTGCCCTTGCCCACCCCAGTGCTGGCCGAAGACCACGCCGAGCCAATGCTCGAACACACGGACGATCCGCTCGACCTGACGTCGTTCGAGGCTGAGGAAGACGAAGAACAGGCCCTGGCTCGTGCCATTCGCCAAGAGCAACAGGAGATCGACGCATGAGCCAGGAACGCTACGGCATCCGCCGCTTCGCATTGCTCAACACGGCAGGCTACAGCCTGGGTTTGTTCCCGCTGGAGCACCCGCTGTCGGTGTACGGCGCCAACAACCTGGGCAAGTCGGCATCGATCAACGCCCTGCAGTTCCCGATCCTGGCCCGCATGTCGGACATGAGCTTTGGCAAGTACAGCCTGGAGCAGTCGCGCCGCTTCTACTTCGCCAGTGACACCTCGTACATCCTCTGCGAACTGAGCCTGCCCCACGGGCCGCACGTGATCGGGGTCGTCGGCCGTGGGCCGGGTGGCGGCTTCGGGCACCAGTTCTTTGCCTACCAGGGCGAGCTGGACCTGGCGCACTATCAGAAGAACGACACGTGCCTGCGCCAGAAAGAGCTGTTCACCAACCTTGAAAGCAAGGGCATCAAAGCCTACGAGCTCAAGCCGGACGAACTGCGCCGCCTGTTGGTCGGCGGTCATACCTCGGTGCCCCTGGACCTGACCCTGATCCCGCTGCGCTCGACCAGCGAGCAGAGCCTCAAGACCTTCCGCGCGTTGTTCATCAACCTGCTGCACATGCGCGAAATCACGGCGGCCAAGCTCAAGCAGCTGTTCCTCGATGCCTTCGAGCACAGCCTGCGTTCTGGCAGTGTCGACTACATTGCCGCCTGCGAAGAAGCCTTCCGCGATGTGCGACGCATGGAACAGGACTACAACGCCCTGGTCGCCGCCGGCCCACTGGTCGAGGCACTGGCCGGCGGCGTTGCCCAACGCGACATCCTGCGCGGCAAGCTGCACCGTATTTCGCCGGTGCTCGACAACCTGCTGGGTACCTGGCAGGACTACGCCATGGCGCGCAAGGAAGAGCTGGTCATCCAGGCCGAGCATTACCGGGGTGAACAGGACCGCTTGCAAAACGATCAGCGCGGCGGCACCCAGGAGCTGATGCGCCTTGAGCGTGAAATCACCGGCATCCAGCGCTGGCTAGGCGAGCTGTCGGTGTTGCGCCATCGTTTTGCCTTGGTCGATGACGTCAAGGTGCTGGAGCAGCAGTTGCTGGCGGCCAAGGATGCCCATGACGAGCTCGCCGGCGCCCTGGCCCAGTCCCGTCAGTTCAGTGCCGAAGACCTCGACCAGCGCGTTGGCGACCTGGAAAAACGCCTCAGGCAGGTCAAGCAGCAGCTCGATCACGCCGACAACAACAGTTATGCCCGTTTGCGCGAAGAGTTCTCGCAGCAGGATGTCGACCGCCTGATGCGCCTGTTCAACGGTGCCCTGTTCAGCCTGCCATTGGGTGAGCGTGGCATCGAGCTGGACGACAGCGACCTGTGGGTGAAATCCCTTGAAGCGGTGCTCGACCGCTTCAAGGGTGAGCGTTTCGAGGTGCCTGGCCTGTCCATCGACCTGTCCCACATCGACCCACCGGCCTTGCAGGCGCTGGCTGACCGCGCCGCGCTGCGTGATCAGAAGGAGCGCCTGGACAAGGAGCTGCGCCAGCTCAAGACCCAGCAGGCAGTGAGCGCCGACCGCTCGGCTTCCAAGGCGCAGACCGAAGCGCTGTACCAGCAGGTACTCGACGCCCAGAAAGCCCTGGAAGACTACCGCCGCAGCCAGACCCTGGCCGCCGAAGAGCCTGCCAAGCTCGAACAGCTCGCACAAATGGAGGCCGCTCAGGATGAACTCAAGCGCTCCAGCGATGCGTTTACCGAGCGGGTACAGCAGCTGTCGGCCAAGCTGCAACTGGTGGCGCGCCAGTTGGGTGACCTGGAGTCCAAGCAACGCACCCTGGACGATGCATTGCGCCGCCGTCAGTTGCTACCGGCCGACCTGCCCCTCGGCACCCCGTTCATGGAAGCCATCGACGACTCCATGGACAACCTGCTGCCACTGCTCAACGACTACCAGGACAGCTGGCAGAGCCTGCAGCGGGTGGATAACCAGATCGAAGCGTTGTACGCGCAGGTGCGCCTCAAAGGCGTGGCCAAGTTCGACAGCGAAGACGACATGGAGCGCCGCCTGCAGTTGCTGGTCAACGCCTATGCCCACCGTACCGACGAGGCATTGACCCTGGCCAAGGCGCGTCGCGCTGCCGTGACGGACATTGCCCGTACCCTGCGCAACATCCGCAGCGACTACGACAGCCTCGAGCACCAGCTTGCCCTGTTCAACCGCGAGATCAACCGACGCCAGGTGTCGAACCTGGAAAGCTTCCGTGTGGTGCTGGCACCGAACAAGGAGGCGCTCAAGCACATCGACCAGATCATCCACAGTGCTGGCCAATATGAAGAAGGCGAAACCCTGTCGGTGTTCGACCTCACCCAGAACGCTGACCAGGACAACCGGAACGAGCAGGCCAAGGAATACCTGGCGCGCCTGGTCGCCGCGAACCATAACCAGCTGGGGTTGAAGGACCTGTTCGAGCTGGCGTTCGAGATCACCAAGGTCAACGGCCAGCCGATCATCCACGCCGACATCGACGGCGCGGCGTCCAACGGCACGACCATGACCATCAAGGCGCTGACCAACATGTACCTGTTGCTGCACCTGATGGACCGCGACTTGGCTGGGCGTGTGCGCCTGCCGTACTACCTGGACGAAGCGGCGGACATCGACGAACGCAACCAGGCGGCATTGCTGGAGACCAGCCTGCAGCTGGGCTTCGTGCCGATCCTGGCGAGCGTCAAGCCGCAGGTTTCGGCACACGTGGCCATTGACCTGGAAGGCGGCAGCGGCCCCAACGGCATCTACATCGACGAATCGGACTGGAAGTTCATCAGCCCGCTGGAGGAGGTGAAGGTGGTGGTGCGCGAAGATCAGGGTGAAGTGGTTATCTGACGGAGATCGTGGGGCCGCTGCGCGGCCCCGACAATGGATGTTGCGAAGCTGAGGTTCTGGGACTGACACGCCTCCCATCACCCCCACCTCAACACTCACAACGCATCCAACTCAAATCGACCCAGACCTGCCCGTCACTGAGCCCACGGCAGAATCGGAATCGCCGTCACGGCATTCTGCGGGCTGCCTTCGACGATGCGATCGCTGTACACCAGATACACCAGCGTATTGCGCTTCTTGTCCAGGAAGCGCACCACCTGCATGGTCTTGAATACCAGCGATGTGCGCTCCTTGAATACCTCATCGCCATCCTTGAGCTCGCCCTTGAAGCTGATCGGTCCTACCTGACGGCAGGCGATCGAGGCCTCGGCGCGGTCCTCGGCCAACCCCAGTCCACCCTTCACACCCCCCGTCTTGGCTCGCGACAGGTAGCACGTCACACCTTCGACCTTGGGGTCGTCGAAGGCTTCCACGACGATGCGGTCGTTCGGCCCTAGAAACTTGAAGACAGTGGACACCTGGCCGATTTCCTCGGCGCCAGCCAGCATCGGCAACCCAAGGGCTGCCACGACAAACAGTTTCTTCAGCATGTTCATACCAGCACCAGATTGTCACGATGCACCAGCTCAGGCTCGGCGCTATAACCCAGGATAGACTCGATGACGTCGGAGGATTGCCCGATGATCTTCTGCGCCTCCAGGGCACTGTAGTTGGCCAGGCCCCTGGCCACTTCCAACCCATCAGGGCCCACGCACACCACCATCTCGCCACGTCTGAAGCTGCCCTGGATGGCCTTGACGCCCACTGGCAGCAAACTCTTGTTGGCCTGGCGCAGTGCCTGTACCGCACCCTCGTCCAATACCAGCGTGCCGCGGGTCTGCAAATGGCCCGCCAGCCACTGCTTGCGGGCTGCCAGCATGCCACGCTCAGGCGACAGCAAGGTGCCCAACCGCTCACCGGCCTTGAGACGATCAAGCACGCGCTCGATGCGCCCGCCAATGATGATGGTGTGGGCACCGGAGCGTGCCGCCAAGCGCGCAGCGCGCAGCTTGGTCTGCATACCGCCGCGCCCCAGTGCACCACCGGTGCTGCCGGCCACGGCGTCCAGCGCCGGATCATCGGCACGGGCCTCGAAGATCAGTTGCGCGTCGGGGTTGTTGCGCGGGTCGGCATCGAACATGCCATCACGGTCGGTCAGGATCACCAGCAGGTCGGCTTCCACGAGGTTAGCCACCAATGCCGCCAGGGTATCGTTGTCACCGAAGCGAATTTCGTCGGTCACCACGGTGTCGTTTTCATTGATCACCGGCACCACGCCCAGTTCGACGAGGGTGCGCAAGGTGCTGCGCGCATTGAGGTAGCGCTTGCGGTCGGACAGGTCGTCATGGGTCAACAGGATCTGCGCGGTATGCTTGCCATGCTCGCCAAAACTCGACTCCCAGGCCTGCACCAGGCGCATCTGACCGATGGACGCTGCTGCCTGCAGCTCGTTCATCGCACTGGGGCGTGACGTCCAGCCCAGCTGGCTCATGCCGGCGGCCACGGCGCCCGAGGAGACCAGCACCAACTCCACGCCCGCTTCACGCAGCGCGACCATCTGCTCGACCCACACGGCCATGGCGCCGCGATCGAGGCCTTTGCCATCGGCGGTCAGCAGCGCACTGCCAATCTTCACGACCCAGCGCCTGGCGCCCGTCACCTTGCTTCGCATCGTCTTCCAACCTATGTCGAATCTGTAGATACCGTGGATACAAAAACGCCGCTCAAGCGAGCGGCGTTTAGTGTACTGCAACCGATCAGTCGCGCACGTAAATGATTTCCGGGCCGTCTTCGTCGTCCTCGAAGTCATCATCCCAGCCATCGTCATCGCCGATGTCGTGCACGCTCTTGACACCGGTACGGCGCAAGGTGCGAGCATCGTCCAGGGCCTGCAACTGGGCCCGCGCCTCGTCCTCGATGCGCTGGTCGAGGTCGGCCAGTTCCTCGGCATAGGCCGGGTCGTTGGCCAGGCGGTCGGCACGGTCTTCGAGGTAGCGCATTAGGTCGTGGCTGAGCTTTTCGGTACCTTGCTTGGAGATGGCCGAGATCACGTACACAGGGCCCTCCCACTGCAGGCGCTCGACCACTTCCTTGACCCGCTCGTCGCGCTCGTCATCCATGACCATGTCGGCCTTGTTCAGCACCAACCAGCGCTCACGCTCAGCCAGTGACGGGCTGAAGCGGGTCAGCTCGTTGACGATGACTTCGGCGGCATCGGCCGGGCTGCTCTCGTCCAGCGGCGCCATGTCCACCAGGTGCAGCAGAACACGGGTACGCGCCAGGTGCTTGAGGAAGCGGATACCCAGGCCAGCACCGTCGGAGGCACCTTCGATCAGCCCAGGAATGTCGGCGATGACGAAGCTTTTCCAGCGGTCGACACTGACCACGCCCAGGTTCGGCACCAGAGTAGTGAACGGGTAGTCGGCCACTTTCGGCTTGGCGGCCGATACCGAGCGGATAAAAGTGCTCTTGCCCGCATTCGGCAGGCCCAGCAGGCCCACATCGGCCAGCACTTTCATTTCCATCTTCAAGTCGCGCTGCTCACCCGGCTTGCCAGGGGTGGTCTGGCGCGGTGCACGGTTGGTACTGGATTTGAAACGGGTATTGCCCAGGCCGTGCCAGCCGCCCTGGGCGACCATCAGCTTCTGCCCCGGCTTGACCAGGTCACCGATCACTTCCTGCGTGGAGGCATCGATCACCGTAGTGCCCACTGGCACACGCAGGAACAGGTCTTCGCCCTTCTTGCCCGTGCAGTCGGTGCTGCCGCCATTGGCGCCGCGCTGGGCTTCGTGGTGACGGGTGTAGCGATAGTCGACCAGGGTGTTGAGGTTCTCGTCTGCCACCATGAACACCGAGCCACCGTCACCGCCATCGCCGCCGTTGGGGCCACCGTTCTCGATGAACTTCTCGCGGCGGAAGCTCATGCAACCGTTACCGCCGTCACCGGCCTTGACCCGAATGGATACTTCGTCAACAAACTTCATTCAAAAACCGCCTCTCGCCTTCCGACGAGTTGAACACTGATAAACATGAGGCTCTTGCAAAAATGAGCGCGGCGGCCCCGTACGACCGTAGAAACCCACGCCGGCAACCCATACAAACAGCTTTGCAAGAGGCTCACCACAAACGAAAAAGCCCCGTCGCATGACGGGGCTTTTGGAGCGACGTCGCGATTAGGCTGCGACGATGCTCACGTAACGGCGGTTGAACTCGCCTTTCTTTTCGAACTTGATCACGCCTTCGATCTTGGCGAACAGGGTGTGATCTTTACCGATGCCCACGCCGTAGCCTGGGTGGAATTCGGTGCCGCGCTGGCGGACGATGATGTTGCCTGGCTTGATAACCTGGCCGCCATACATCTTCACGCCAAGGCGTTTCGATTCTGAGTCGCGACCGTTACGAGTACTACCACCAGCCTTCTTGTGAGCCATGGTTCAATTCTCCAAATAAATTCAGGGGATCTAGGGGATTAAGCCTGGATGCCGGTGATTTTGATCTCGGTGAACCACTGGCGGTGGCCCATGCGCTTCATGTGGTGCTTACGACGACGGAACTTGATGATGCGAACCTTGTCGTGGCGGCCTTGCGAAACGACTTCGGCCACTACTTTAGCGCCAGCAACAACTGGAGCACCGATGGTGACTTCTTCACCGTTGGCGACCAGCAGAACGCGATCGAAAGTCACGGACTCGCCAGTGGCGACTTCCAGTTTCTCGACCTTGAGGAATTCACCTTCAGCGACTTTGTACTGCTTGCCGCCGGTAACGATTACTGCGTAAGACATGGTATTTCTCCGATAATCCTGCTCACCCAGCGCTTTATATGATGAGTATTGGCTGGCATGGCTGCACAGGGCTGGAACGGCCCGGCGCAATTGCGTAAGGCAGGTGCTGCCCAGGAAGTTAGGGTGCGCGATTGTACGCAACACAGGTTTTGCTTGCAAGTGCAGCGCCCGACCGACCGGCACCGTGCCTTGACACACCGGGACCCGCAACCTAGCATGCCGCGCAACCTCACTGGAGCAGCCGATGCAACCCCAAACCTTCTACCGTGCGGTGGCTGACGATTTCAGCGCCGTCGACGAGATCATCAAGAAGCAGCTGACCTCGCGCGTGCCGCTGGTATCGAAGATCGGCGACTATATCACGTCGGCCGGCGGCAAGCGCCTGCGTCCATTGCTGGTGTTGCTGTGCGGCAAGGCTCTGGGCCACCGGGGCGACGACCTGCGGCTGCTGGCAGCCACCATCGAGTTCCTGCACACCGCTACCCTGCTGCACGATGACGTGGTCGACATGTCGGGCATGCGCCGCGGCCGCTCCACGGCCAACGCCCTGTGGGGCAATGCCCCAAGCGTGCTGGTCGGTGATTTCCTCTATTCCCGTTCGTTCGAGATGATGGTCGAACTGGGGTCGATGCCGGTCATGCAGATTCTGTCCAGGGCTACCCGGGTCATCGCCGAAGGCGAAGTGCTGCAGCTGTCGCGGGTACGCGATGCCAGCACCACCGAGGAGGTCTACATGGACGTCATCCGCGGCAAGACTGCCATGCTGTTCGAAGCCTCTACCCACAGTGCTGCGGCGCTGGCCCAGGCCTCCGATGCCCAGCGCGAGGCCTTGCGCATGTTCGGTGACCACCTGGGCGTGGCTTTCCAGCTGGTCGACGACCTGCTTGACTATGAAGGCGATGCCGAAGCACTGGGCAAGAACGTGGGCGACGACCTGGCCGAGGGCAAGCCCACCCTGCCTTTGATCTACACCATGCGCGAGGGCACTGCCGAGCAGGCAGCGCTGGTGCGTCAGGCCATTCAGAAAGGCGGCCTCGAAGACCTGGAGCAGATCCGTGCCGCCGTAGAGGCATCGGGTGCACTCAAGTACACCGCAGCCCTGGCGCAGGATTACGTCAAGCGCGCTATCGAGTGCCTGGAAGTGCTCCCTGCCAGCGAATACCGGGATGCGTTGGTCGAGCTCAGCCAGTTCGCGGTCGCACGCACCCACTGACGGCACGCCCTTCCCCACACGCGGTTCGTCCCCGAACCGCTACGGACTTTTGTCCGGACATAATCACTTCTGAAACCAGACCTTCTACAATGGCGGCTTTTCCGCCTGTCTGTTCGAGGAACCGAAGTGAGTACGTTGCCACCCTGCCCCAAATGCAACTCCGAATACACCTACGAGGATGGCACGCAGCTGATCTGCCCTGAATGTGCCCACGAATGGTCGGCCAACGGCGAAGCCGAACCTGCCAATGACGATGTGGTGAAAAAAGATTCAGTCGGCAACGTGCTACAAGACGGCGACACCGTGACCGTGATCAAGGACTTGAAGGTCAAGGGCTCGTCCCTGGTGGTCAAGGTCGGCACCAAGGTCAAGAACATCCGCCTGTGCGACGGTGACCACGATATCGACTGCAAGATCGACGGCATTGGCGCGATGAAACTGAAATCGGAATTCGTGCGCAAGGTCTGATTTTACCCAGATCCGCCAATTGGTTCTTGCTATTTTGATAATAAGAATTATTCTCATTGGAAAGTTATCCAAGGAGAGTAGTCATGACTTATCTGATCGATGCCTGGCTGGACCGCCCTCATCCGTATCTGCGCATTCTCCATCGTGAGACCGGTGAAGTGTGCGCGGTGCTCGAAGCAGAGGCGCTGGACGAACTGCGCGACCAGGGCGATCTGGACCTGCGCGGGCTGAATTCGAATGAGCCGGGGGTGCTGAAGGAGCTGGTGCGCAACTTGTTTCTGTTCTGCTATGCACGGGCATTGCGCCCGGTGGGAACAGACTGGAACTGACAGTTCTAGCGGCCGGGAAAGGGCCGCAACGCGGCCCCAGCGGTATTACAGAACGTCGAGCAGTTCGACGTCGAACACCAGCACGCTGTGCGGCGGGATGCTGCCGACGCCCTGGGCACCGTAGGCCAGTTCGCTTGGCACATACAGGCGCCACTTGCTGCCGGCGCTCATCAATTGCAGGGCTTCGGTCCAGCCTGCGATCACACCACCGACCGGGAATTCGGCTGGCTGACCACGATCATAGGAGCTGTCGAACACGGTGCCGTCGATCAGGGTGCCGTGGTAGTGCACACGCACCTGGTCTTCGCGCGATGGCTTGGCGCCTTCACCTGTGCTCAGCGCTTCGTACTGCAGGCCCGAATCCAGGGTGACGATACCGTCGCGCTTGGCGTTGTCGGCCAGGAACTGCTTGCCGGCTGCCGCTGCAGCCTCGGCCTTGGCGGCCGCCTGGGCTTGCATCACTTCACGGATAACTTGGAAGCTGGCCGACAGTTCGGCCTCGCTGACGCGGCTGTCTGCACCGTTGAAGGCGTCGGTCAGGCCGGCCACGATCGCGTCCAGGCTCACACCTGGCGGCGGGTTGTCACGCAGCTGGCCACCCAGCTGACGGCCGATGCCGTAGCTGACGCGGGTTTCGTCGGTAGACAGGTTGATCTCGGACATTGTCATGCTCCACTGCAGGGCGCAGCGCAGCCACGCCCTTGATGAAAAGGGCGAGCAGCCTAGCATATCGAGAGACACCTCGCTGCACGCGGCAGACCACCGCGTGCAGCTGAAGTTGTGGTCAGTGCTTGGTGAGCTTGTCCAGGTAACCCATGCAGAACGCCGAGACGACGAAGGTCATGTGGATGATGACGTACCACATCAGGTAATCGGTGGAGATGTTCTGTGCATCCATGAACACCCGCAACAAGTGGATGGACGAAATGGCCACGATCGACGCAGCCACCTTCATCTTCAGCGAGGAGGAGTCCATCTTGCCGAGCCAGTTGAGCTTTTCCTTGCTCTCGTCGATATCCAGCTGCGAGACGAAGTTCTCATAGCCGGAAATCATCACCATGACCAACAGGCCGCCGACCAGCGACATGTCGATCAGCGACAGGATCACCAGGATCAGATCGGCTTCGCTCAAGGCGAAGACGTTGGGCAGAACATGGACCACTTCCTGGAAAAATTTCAGCGCAAGGGCCAATAGGCCCAGGGACAGGCCGAAGTAGATGGGGGCGAGCAGCCAGCGGGAGGCATACATCGCATTTTCGAGAATACGTTCCATGGAGGATGGGGACTCGTAGGTGGCTGGAAAAACGACCGCGAGTATAGCCAGCCGCCTCATGCAGCAAAAGCTGGATGACTGCCCAGCCTTTTCAGGTCTCAGGATGAAACTGATAATCGCCGAGGTTTTTGGTGCGCTCGACGCTCATGCGCCGCAACTGCGCCTGCAGGTGCAGGCACCAGATGGGCGGGTCTTCGTTGAGCTGATACCCGTGCAGAGTCAGGCTGTCGACGATGGCATTGAGTACGGACTCGGCCACTTGCGGCCCGTGAAACGGCCCCTGGGCCTTTACCGCCGAGGGTTGTTCACCGGCCATGCCGGCGGCGAACAACAATGTCCACATACCGGTATCGCCAGCCAGGGGCCGAATGCTGCATTCGATGCGGGTCACAAGGCCCAGGCACTGACGTGTAAGGCTGAGGTTGCGCATGGCCGCGTCCTCTGAAAGCTCTGTTCAGCCCTGCGAATGGGCTGTCTTCATCCTGAACATTGATAGCGTCCTTGGTTCAGCATAGAAGAGCGCCAGCAAAAGATGGAAAACCGGCGCCGAACGGTAGCCATTGGCCGCCAGCGCCGGTTTATTGACTCAAGCAGGTTTAGCTTGCGCAATTACCTCTTCAAGACGTTCCTTCTCCGCCTTTTCGATATCTTCCTCGCTGATCATCTCGGCAATCTCGCGCAGCCGTTCGACCACGCGCGCATTGACGCTGCCTTCGGTAAACTGCCCTTTCTCGTCAGGCACACCCGCCTCCTCACCTACCAGCAGGCTCAGTGCCTCATCTGCCTGGCTGACCGCATACACGTGGAAAGTGCCGCTCTCAACCGCCTGCAGCACCCGTTCGTCGAGCATGAGCGTGGCCACGTTGGCACGTGGAATGATCACCCCCTGCTCACCGGTCAGGCCACGGGCTTCGCAGAGCCTGAAGAAACCTTCGATCTTCTCGTTCACACCACCGACCGCCTGCACTTCTCCGAACTGGTTGATGGAACCGGTGATCGCAAAGCACTGCTTGAGCGGGGTGCGCGAGAGGGCCGAGATCAACGTGCAGGCCTCACCCAGCGAGGCGCTGTCGCCGTCCACGTAACCGTAGGATTGCTCCAGAGCGATGCTGGCCGAGATCGCCAGCGGGAATTCCTGGGCATAGCGACTGCCCAGGTAGCCGGTCAGGATCATTACCCCCTTGGAGTGGATGGGCTGGCCCAGGTTGACCTCGCGCTCGATGTCGACGATACCGCTGCCGCCCGGGTACACGGTGGCCGAGATACGCGCGGGCATGCCGAATGCCGAGTCGCCCACCTCCAGCACGGTCAGGCCATTGCATTTGCCGATGGCCGCGCCCTGGGTATCGATCAGAATGATGCCGGCCAGCATATCGTCCAGCACCCGCTGCGAGACCCGCCCGGTGCGCGTCGCCTTGGCCTTGAGTGCACGTTCGATATGGCCAGCATCGGTCATTTCGTCGTTGGCCAGCTGACGGATGAAGTCGGCCTCGCTGACCAGCTGGAACAGATCGCCGATCCGGGCCGAGAGCCGTGCCTGGTTTTCAGCCAGTCGAGCGCTGTAGGTGGCCAGTCGGGCTACCGCGTCGCTGGTCAAGGGCGCCATGCCCTCCTCGTTGGTACGGGTGCGCAGCAGTTGGGCGAACTGCTCCAGATTCTCGTCGACCATGGGCATGTCTTCGTCGAAGTCCACTAGCACCCTGAACATCTCCTGGAAGTCCGGGTCGTGGTCCTGCAGCGCGTAATACAGCTGACGCGAGCCGATGATCACCAGCTTCACGTTGAGCGCAATTACCTGCGGGGTGAGGCTGACGGTTGCCACCCGGCCCAGCTCGCCCAGGGGGGACTCCATCTTGAGCTTGCGCGATTGCAACGCGCGTTTGAGCGCATCCCAGACAAAGGGCTCGCCCAGCATCTTCTCGGCTTCCAGGATCAGGAAGCCACCGTTGGCCCGGTGCAAGGCCCCTGGACGCAACTGCCGGTAGGAGGTGTAGAGCGCGCCCTGGTCGGTGCTGTACTCGATGCGACCGAACAGGTTGTCGTAGGTCGGGTGCGGCTCGAACACCACCGGCGCCCCGCCGTCATGATGATGGCCCACGACCAGGCTGGGTGCGTACTGCTCTTCGAGCATCTTGCGCGCCACGGCGTCAGTCTTGCTGTCCTCGACCAGTTGCTCGACCACCGTGCGCAACAGGTTCAGTTGCACCGATTGCAGGTAGGCACACACAGCAGCGTTCTCGGCGTACTTTTCCGACAACGGTGCCAGCAAAGGCTCAAGCGCCAGGGTGATGGTTTCTTCGTTGAGCTGACGCAACTGGTTGTTCGATTCACGCTTCCATTGCGGGAGGCTGGCCAGCTCTTCGTTCAAACGCTCCTCGAGCAGGGCGATGTCTTCGTGAAACTGTTCGCGCACGTGCTCAGGCAACTGGGCAAACTCAGCCTCATCCAGAGCCTTGCCGTCTGCCATCGGCGTGAAGGCCACGTTGCTGGCATCGCGGTACAGGGCCACGTCCTTTTCCAGCGAAGCGCGCTCGATCACATCCAGGGCGCGGTCGTAGCGCTGGTTGAAGGCGCGGTCGATGGCGCCTTTTTTCTGCTGATACGAGGGGTGCTCGAACACGGCCGGGAACGTCGCCAGCAAGTTGTCGATCAACCCGTTCATGTCGGCGATGAAGTCCCCGGCACTGCCCGATGGCAATTCCAGGGCTCGCGGCTCGCGGGTGTCGTCGAAGTGATTGACGTACAGCCAATCGGATGGGGTCTGCTGACGCTTGCCCTCGGCCTTGAGGTAGCGTTTGACGAACGAGAAGCGGCCGGTACCGGGCTCGCCCATGACGTATACGTTATAGCCGGGGCGCGGCATGGCCACGCCGAATTGCAGGGCCTCGACAGCACGCTCCTGGCCCAGTACGCCGCGGAACGGCTCCAGATCGTCCGTGTTGGTGAAAGCAAACTGCTCGGGAGAGAAACGCCGGGTGAGGGCTTCAGGCGCAAGACGCAGGCGCGCAGCGACAGGATCGGGCATTGGGTTTCCTTACTTCGGCGGGGCAGATACGCAGCATTCTGGCGCTGCCTGCGCGCGGGTTGCAAGGCTCCTGGGGATTTATGTCGCAGGTGCGACGGTGTCTTGTACAAGCAAATTTTTCGCAATCAGTAACGCAACCTTTGGAACATGCCTAAACTCCAACTTGCGCGGGTGGGTGAAATGCTTTCCCGACCTGGCACCCGAGTTGCCAGAAACCTGACCCTTGGTTTAAGTCAAATAGAGAATAAATGCTATGAAACGGATTCTTCTGGGTACTCTGTTCACCGTCGCTTCGCTCAACGCCATGGCCGACGCGCCAGGCGGCCCGAACTGCGGCTGGGGCAACATGCTGTTCGAAGGCCAGCGCGGCACTCCGGCACACTTCCTGGCTTCCACCACCAACGGCACTTCCGGTAACGCCACTTTCGGCATGACCTCCGGCACCAACGGCTGCTCCACCAAGTCTGCACTGACCTACGGCGGCAAATCGTGGTTTGCCATGAACGGCATGATGAACGAGCTTTCCGAAGACATGGCCATGGGTCAGGGTGAAGCACTGACCACCTACGCCGTGGTACTGGGCGTGGCGCCGGAAGACCGTGCGCACTTCGCATCGGTTACCCACGACCACTTCAACCAGATCTTCAGCAGCGCCGACGTCAATGCTGAAACCGTGCACAGCAACACCCTGGCCGTTCTGAAGAACGACCCACGCCTGGCCAAGTACGCTACCGAAGCCTAAACGCGCGTTTCCCGCCCCGGTTCCGGGGCGGGTCTCTCTTTCTTCGGCATCGTCTGGAAGTAGTTGCCCGATATGCTCAAACGCCTTGCCTCTCTGGCGCTGTTGCTCTGCGCCCCTGTTCATGCTGCGCCGATGCTGGATCAAAGCCGTCTCCAGCAGTTGGCCAGTACCCCCTACTGGATTGCTTTGGGCCATTACGAAACCGGCAAGCTCGGTGGCTGGCGCAGCTACGTGGATGATGACGCCTTCTTCCTTGCCCAGGATGGCGCACACCATCCGGACCGAGAGCTGAAAGCGACTGTACAGGCGCTGTATGCCCCGGCAAGCCTGGGCGACAAGCACGCCCAATGTGTATTCCCGGCCCGTACACGCTGGCTCAAAGAGCAACTTGGCCTACAGGATTTGCCGCAACCCCAGTGCCAGGAATTCAAGACCTGGTACCAGTCGATCGACCCGCACAGCGCCGCGTTGATCTTCCCGGCTGCATACCTGAACAGCCCCTCGTCGATGTTCGGGCACACGCTGCTGCGCATCGACCAGTCCACTACCCGCAGTGACGACACCACGCTGCTCAGCTATGCGATCAACTTCGGCGCGTACATCGAAGGCAGCGACAACAGCATTCTGTATGCCTGGAAAGGGTTGGCCGGTGGCTATCCCGGGCTGTTCGCGCTGATGCCCTACCAGGAGAAACTGTCGGAATACCGCAGCCTGGAAAACCGCGACCTGTGGGAATACCAGCTGGACCTCACGCCAGAAGAAACTGGCCGCATGGTCGAGCACGTCTGGGAACTGAAACAGATTCAGTTCGACTACTTCTTCTTCGACGAGAACTGCTCCTATCGCCTGCTGGAGTTGCTGCAGGTGGCTCGGCCAGGCCTGGACCTGACCTCGCAGTTCCCGCTGACCGCCATACCGACCGACACCGTGAAGGCGGTGAAGCAATCGGGCTTGGTCGCCAGTGAAATCTACCGGCCATCACGCGAACGCGAACTGCTGGCGCGTGCTGAGCCACTGGACCATGACGAGAAACGCCAGGTGCTGGCTGTAAGCGCCGACACGGCGCAATTGCAAAGCCCCGCATTCAAGGCACTGCCCCGTGAGCGGCAGGCCTTGGTACAAGACGCCGCCTACCGCCTTGAGCGCTACCGAGCCAATGGCCAGGAACGTGACCCCGGCCAAGCCAAGCGCAGCTTCGAATTGCTACGCGCGATCAACACCAACCCGCCGCCGCCGTTGGCCATCGAGCGCCCGGGCTTGCCCGAGGACGGCCATGATTCGCGGACCTGGCAATTGGGTGTGGGCACTCGCCAAGACCGCGCCTATGCCGAGTATGGCCTGCGCATGGCCTACCATGATCTCAACGACAACGCCTACGGCTTCCCATTGGGGGCGCAGATCGAGATCCTGCAACTGAAAGTGCGTCAGTACGAAGGCAATGACTGGCAAGTGCAACGCCTGGACCTGGCAACCATCCGTTCGCTGACACCGCGCAACGAACTGCTCAAGCCTTGGTCGTGGCAAGTGGCCGGCGGCCTTGAGCGAGTGCCGGGCAAACACGATGACGAGGTGCTGGTGAGCCACGTCAATGGTGGCGCCGGTGGCACCTGGCAGCTGGGTGATGACCTGCTGGGCTTTGCACTGGGCACGGTCCGTGTAGAACACCACAACGACTTCGCGCAATTCATCGCGCCTGCCGCAGGTTTCAATGGCGGGCTGCTGTGGCGCAATGGGCTTGGCAACATGACGCTGGAGGCCAAGGGCGATTACTTCACCAATGGCGAGGTGCGCCGAAGCGTCAGCCTGAACCAGCAGTGGGAAATCAGCCAGAACCTGGGGCTGCGCCTGAGTGCCTCGCGCCAGTTCAGCCACCTGTCCACAGCGCAGAACGAGGTGATGCTGGAAGTGAAGTGGTATCACTATTGATGGGCTGGTTTGTTGCGAAAGTGTTCATGTTTACAGCGGAACTGCGGCCAGTGGCCCGCCTCGACCAGTCTTTGACACGGTTTTGACAGCACGCCCACAACTGGCCTTCTAGACTTTACCTCGATGGCATGAGGGCAAGGTCTATGGGGCGGTTCTGGTGGGGTCTGTGCGTGGTGATGCTGCTGTCGGGGTGCGAAACGACTCACGAGCAGATGCTTGGCCAAGGGTTTCCCCCTGCCTACGCCGATGGCTTCGAGGACGGGTGCAGCAGCGGCCGTCAGGCCGCGGGCGTGCCGGCGGGTGATTTCCGCAAGAATGTGCCGCGCTATCTTCAAGACCGGCAGTACGAGGCTGGCTGGGACGATGGCTTTCGCCAATGCCAGGCCATGCAGGAGCGCGCCGAACAGCAGCGCTACCACGAGCGTTTCTGGGACGAACGGGACCGTCAGTGGCAGCAGGAGAAAGACCGCGGCGCCGCCCGCGCCTGGCGCTGAAGGTGTCGCAGCTGGACATCGCTTGAAACCCCTCCCCTGCCATGATGGTCTTCTGCACAAGGAGGCACTCATGAGCCGAGCATTCGTCAACGAAGACCAAGCCGCCGCCCAGGCCGACCAACCGGTCGAGCGGCGTGTCAGCGACCAGCGTAATTACGTCACCGCCAACGGCCTGCGCCAGCTGCAACGGCGCCTGACCGAACTCAATACGTTGCGCAGTGAATTGCAGGCTCAGGGCGAGCGTGCCGACAAACAGCGGTTAGCCGAAGTCGAGCGGGATCTGCGGTATTTCGCCGCCAGGGTGCAAAGTGCCCAGGTGGTGCCGGCAGCTCTGTCCACCGAAAAAGTGCAGATAGGCAGCCGCGTCAGGTTCATCGACGATCAGGACCAGGAACACTTGGTGTGCCTGGTTGGGGAAGATGAGGCTGACGCGGCACGTGGCCTGATCAACTGGGGATCACCTCTGGGCAGGGCCTTGCTGGGCGCAGCCCCGGGAGATGAAGTGACATGGCGCCGGCCTGTCGGTGAACAGGCCATCGAGATCATCGAGATCGAAGCGGCGGGCCAATAGCCCACCGCAGCCGGCCCGGCGAGGCCGCTCAATACCCGAGTAGCCGGCGATGGGCTGCGAAGCCTCACCCAATCAGACGACCCCCTGGGCCAGCATTGCATCAGCCACCTTCACGAAGCCCGCAATGTTGGCCCCTTTCACATAGTTGACCCGGCCATCGTCCTGCTCACCAAAGTGAACGCAGGCGTGGTGGATCGACTGCATGATGCCATGCAGCTTGCTGTCCACTTCGCCGGCAGTCCACAGCAAGCGCATGGCGTTCTGCGACATTTCCAGGCCCGACACCGCAACGCCACCGGCGTTGGACGCCTTGCCGGGCGCATAGAGGATGCCCGCCTCGAGGAAGATGTCCACAGCCGCCAGGGTCGTCGGCATGTTGGCGCCTTCTGCAACGCAGATACAGCCGTTGGCCAACAGCGCCTTGGCATCCTCGATGTCCAGTTCGTTCTGCGTCGCGCATGGCAGCGCGATGTCGCAGGCCAGGCTCCACGGCGTCTGGCCCTTGCGGAACTCCAGGCCGAACTCCTCGGCCAGCTCGCTGATGCGGCCGCGCTTGACGTTCTTGAGGGTCATCACCGCTTCCCACTGCGCGTCGGTGAGGCCCGCTTCGGCGTACAACGTGCCTTCGGAATCGGACAGCGAGATCACCTTGCCCCCCAGGTCCATGACCTTGCGCGCCGCATACTGCGCGACGTTGCCCGAACCCGAGATCGCCACGCGACGACCGTCGATGCGCTGGCCCTGGCGCTTGAGCATCTCCTCGGCAAAATACACACAGCCATAGCCCGTGGCCTCCGGACGAATCAGGCTGCCGCCATAGGTCATGCCCTTACCGGTCAGCACGGAGGTGAACTGGTTGGCCAGACGCTTGTACTGACCGAACATGTACCCAATCTCACGGGCGCCTACCCCGATATCCCCGGCCGGTACATCGCAGTCGGCGCCGATGTGACGGTACAACTCGCTCATGAAGGCCTGGCAGAAGCGCATCACTTCGGCGTCGCTCTTGCCCTTGGGATCGAAGTCAGACCCACCCTTGCCACCGCCCATGGGCAGTGAGGTCAGGGAATTCTTGAAGACCTGCTCGAATGCCAGGAATTTCAGAACACTGAGGTTCACCGAAGGATGAAAGCGCAGGCCGCCCTTGTAAGGGCCAATGGCGCTGTTCATCTGGATACGGTAACCGCGATTGACCTGGACCTTGCCCTGATCGTCCACCCACGACACCCGGAACAGCACTGCACGCTCAGGCTCGACCATGCGTTCGAGAATGCCCGCTTGCAGGTAGTGCGGGTTGGCTTCCAGAAAGGGCCACAAGGTGCGCAGCACCTCTTCGACAGCCTGGTGAAACTCCGGTTGGCCAGGGTCCCGCTGTTGCAGGCGTGCAAGGAAATTGTCGACGGATTCGATCATGGTAGACATCTCACCAAGAGGATTGGACTTATTGGTTTTTCCCGAATGTACCAAGAAGCAATTGCCCTGCAACAGGGCGAAATGTCGTTTTATTGAAATAATTTGGTGCGTTTTATGTAAATGTATACAAACCCTCGGGAAAAATGGGGGCGATCGTTCAACCATCACACGCCAGATCCCAGGCGCCTGAAGGTCTGGCGTAGGCTCTCACGACCTACCGAAAGAATCGCGCCAGTTGTGCTACACGCACGAAAATGGGGCCTCTGAGGGCCCCATTTCTGTGCAGCAAAATCTGGCTTATTGCGCCAGCTTCTTGTGCCGCACACGGTGCGGCTGTGCAGCGGCGTCGCCCAGGCGCTTCTTGCGATCGGCTTCGTACTCGGTGTAGTTGCCTTCGAAGAACACCACGTTCGAGTCGTCCTCGTACGCCAGGATGTGAGTCGCGACGCGGTCCAGGAACCAACGGTCGTGGGAAATCACGATAGCGGCGCCGGGGAAGTCCAACAGTGCCTCTTCCAGGGAACGCAAGGTTTCGACGTCCAGGTCGTTGGACGGTTCGTCGAGCAGCAGGACGTTGCCGCCCTCTTTCAAGGTCAGCGCCAGGTGCAGACGGCCACGTTCACCGCCCGAGAGGTCCTTGACGAACTTCTGCTGGTCGCCACCTTTGAAGTTGAAGCGGCCCACGTAGGTACGCGACGGGATTTCGTAGTTGCCGATACGGATCATGTCCGAGCCGTCGGAAATCTGCTGGAACACGGTCTTGGCACCGTCCAGGTCCTCGCGGCTCTGGTCGACACAGGCCAGTTGCACGGTTTCACCGATCTCGATGCTGCCCGAATCCGGCTGTTCCTTGCCCATGAGCATGCGGAACAGGGTGGATTTACCGGCACCGTTACCCCCGATCACGCCCACGATTGCACCCTTGGGCATGGCGAAGGACAGGTTGTCGATCAGGACGCGGTCGCCATAACCCTTGGTCACGTTCTTGAATTCGATGACCTTGTCGCCCAGGCGCGGACCGGCCGGGATGTAGATCTCGTTGGTTTCGCTGCGCTTCTGGAATTCCTGCGACTGCAGTTCTTCGAAACGCTGCAGACGTGCCTTGGATTTGGACTGGCGAGCCTTGGCGCCTTTGCGCACCCACTCCAGTTCTTCCTTCATGGCCTTTTCATGGGCGCTTTGCTGTTTGGATTCCTGGGCCAGACGGTCGGACTTGGCTTCCAGCCAGCCCGAATAGTTACCCTCATAAGGAATACCAGCGCCGCGGTCGAGTTCCAGGATCCAGCCTGCGACGTTGTCGAGGAAGTAACGGTCGTGGGTGATGGCCACCACGGTACCGGGGAAGTCGTGCAGGAAGCGCTCGAGCCAGGCGACCGAGTCAGCGTCCAGGTGGTTGGTCGGTTCGTCGAGCAGCAGCATGTCGGGCGCCGACAGCAGCAGACGGCACAGGGCGACACGGCGCTTTTCGCCACCGGAAAGGTGCTCGATGCGTGCATCCCAAGCCGGCAGGCGCAGCGCGTCGGCGGCCACGTCCAGCTGGCGTTCCAGGTTGTGCCCGTCGGCGGCCTGCAGGATGGATTCGAGCTTGGCCTGCTCGGCAGCCAGCTTGTCGAAGTCGGCGTCCGGCTCGGCGTAGGCCGCGTAGACCTCGTCAAGGCGCGCCTGGGCGTCCTTGATGACGCTGACGGCTTCCTCGACCACCTCACGGACCGATTTGCTCGGGTCCAGCTGAGGCTCCTGGGGTAGGTAGCCCACGTTGATGTCAGGCATCGGACGGGCTTCGCCGTCGAATTCCTTGTCGACGCCCGCCATGATCCGCAGCAGCGTCGATTTACCCGCGCCGTTGAGGCCCAGCACGCCGATCTTGGCGCCAGGGAAGAACGACAGGGAAATGTTCTTCAGGATTTCCCGCTTCGGCGGCACGACCTTGCTCAGCCGATGCATGGTGTAGACGTATTGAGCCAAAACCAAGCCCTCTAATTCAGATAGGTAAAGACATCGACGATCGCCCCAGCGGGTCGGCCAGGGTCGGGTGTCGTTGAACAAAGTGGACCATTCTACGCCAACGCGCAGTATTTGATAGGAGGCGCCGAGCGCAACAACGCGCCGGCATCACGGCGCTGTACACGCCTGGATCTGCCGGCGGTGCAGGCTTGGAACGGTCGTCGAGCAGCAGCGATCATGCCCTGCGGCCGCGCCTGGTGAGCAGCCCTTGCTCAGACGTGACGCTGGCGCACCTTGCCCCGTGGCAGTCGGCAACGGTCGCCTTGCTCGGCCAGGCGCGCCGCCCAGGCGGACTTGACGCAGAACCCGCCCGAGCGCGCAGGCTGCGCAGCGCCGACACGGTTATCAGAGGTGCCGGACGTGACCGATGCCGCCGTCGGCGCATGTGGGGCGGCGCCAACCACTGCAGCTGGGACGGGAGCCTTGGCAGACTTGCGCAGCTCGGCCAGCGACGGCGCCTTGCTTTTGGTAGAAGTGGCTGCCTCGGGCTTGGCCAGTGAGCGCTGGCACGATTTGCAGGACACGTCCTCGGTCACGGCAGAGCTGACAAGGGTCTGACTGCTGCGCCCACAGGCGGAATCGAGGCCATTGATGGAAAAATGAGTAACCAAAACCGAACATCTCCCAAGCATTGTCATGTAAAGCGGGCGGTATTCTCGCACAGCAGGCATGCGCTTGCCGAATAGGGGCGGTCAGAAGCATGAATGGCACTGGCACTTTGCCATAATGCGAGGCATGCTAGCCGGTTTCGAGTGGTCGGCTTATAGTGCGCCACCGCGCATCGGTTACCTCATAAAAAAAGCATACGCCATGCCCGCCCCCTCCCTGCCATCGCCAGGCCCATCGCAGGATCGACGCTTGATCACACTCACTCCACCGCCGTCATCGCGTAGCGTGTCCAAGGCGCCCGCTGCCAGCCTGCGCGGGTCGATCAAGGGTGCGCTGGCATTGCTCGCCCTGATTCTGCTCGGGCTGCTGCTATGGCAGCTGTTCGCGCAGTTCAGCCTGACCCAGGCCGAACTGCGCAACAAGCGCCTGGAAGACACGACCGAGCTGGCGGACCACCTGGGTCTGAACATGGCGCTCAAGGCACAGCAGGCCATCAACCTGCTCCAGCCCTACCCAACCGTGGCGGCATCGGCAGCTGGGCCCCTGGTGGTCACGCTGCGCGAGCGAGTGCCTGCGCTGCGCAGCGTGGTCTGGATAGACGATGCCGGGCAGATCGTTGCCGACAGTGCACCTGCCAGCGACGACCACGCAGTCATCGGTGAGGTGCTGAGGCTCAACCAGGAGCGGCCGTATTTCTTTACCAATGCGCCCAGCAACGCCAACGTGTACCTGTTGCTGAGCCAATCACCAGGCCAAGGCCATTGGCTACTGCGCTTGTCGCCTGATTATTACCGCGCCCTTACCGGCCACCTGCACGAAGCTGACCATCTGCTATGGCTGCTGGAAAACAGCCGTACAGGCGAGGTGCTGCAACGCGACCTGGCCGCCGAGCGCCCCGACGCGCCCTTGCAGAGCGTCATGCTGGCGTTCATCGACAACAGTGCCTGGCAACTGCGCGGCCTGTTCGACGCTGACCGGGCGCGCAATGACCTGCTGCCTGCCTTGATAGGCAAATGCCTGCTGGTGCTGTTCTGCGCCCTGCTCCCAGTGCTGGCGCTGGTCAACATGCGCCGCCGGCAGCGGGCCTTGCAGGAAGACCGCAGGCGTTATCAGGAGATCTTCGAAGGCACAGGTGTGGCCCTGTGCGTGCTGGACCTGTCCAGTTTGCCCGGCCAACTGGACCGCTATCACGTGCGCAACCGCGCCGCGCTCAAGCACAGCCTGATGCTGGACCCTCACCTGCGCCGCTCGCTCCTGGCGCAACTGAAGATCACCGAAATCAACCAGGTAGCGCGCCAGTTGCTTCAAATCGAAGACCACCAGCAGGCCTGGCAGCGCCTGATCGACGACAGCGGTGACGGCCAGGACAGCGTTGGCATGCAACTGCTCGAGGCCTTGATCGACCAACGCCCGTCCCTGGAGCTCGAAGTGCGCCTGCCTGCTCCGCATGGCGACGCACTGCACTTGTGGCTCACAGCGCGCCTGCCGCAATTGCGCCGAAACTACCAGGCCGTGATCCTCAGCATCAGCGACATCACCAGCCGCAAGAAGGTGGAGCTGTCGTTGCTCGAGCGCGAGCGGTTCTGGTCGGACGTGGTGCGTACCGTACCGGATCAGCTCTACGTCCAGGATATCCACAGCCAGCGGATGATCTTCAGCAACCGCCACCTAGGCCAGACGCTGGGGTATGACCGCACGGAACTGGCCCGCATGGGCGACCGCTTCTGGGAGCTGCTGCTGCACCCCGAAGACGCCGCGCATTACCAGGACCTGCGCCAACAGCAGCTCGACAACGGCCATGACTTGCCGCTGCACTGCCAGCTGCGTTTCCGGCACCATGATGGCAACTGGCGCTGCTACGACATACGTGAGCAAGTGCTGGCACGTGACGCCGACGGCCGGGTGACGCGCATCATCGGTGTAGGCAAGGACGTGACCGTACAGATCGAGGCGAGCCAGTCGCTGCGCGACAGCGAACAGCGCTATCGGATGCTGGCCGAAAGCATCAGTGACGTGATCTTCTCCACCGACAGCCAGCTCAAGCTCGACTACGTAAGCCCCTCGGTGCAAAGCGTGCTGGGCTATCACGCCGACTGGATCTTCGCCAACGGTTGGCATTCGATCATCGCCAACCCCGCCCAGCTCACGGGCATCTACGGGTTGATGGAGCGGGTAAGCAAGGCGATGGACGACCCGGCTCAACTGGCCGAACTGCGTGGCCAGTTGCCGACCCAGCTGTTCCTGTTCGACTGCCTGCGCGCCGACGGCCGCAAGATCCCCATCGAGTTGCGCCTGGTACTGGTCTGGGATGACGACCAGCGTTTCGAGGGTGTACTGGGAGTAGGTCGCGATATCAGCCAGCAGCGCCGTGCAGAGAAAGACTTGCGCATGGCCGCGACGGTTTTCGAGCACTCGACCTCGGCCATACTGATCACCGACCCTGCCGGCTACATCGTGCAGGCCAACGAGGCATTCAGCCGGGTCAGCGGCTACGCGGTCAGCGAGGTGCTGGACCAATTGCCGAGCATGCTGGTCATGAACGACCAGCAGCAGGCGCACCTGCGCTACATCCTCAAGCAGCTCAACCAGCGTGGCAGCTGGGAGGGCGAGGTGTGGCTCAAGCGCCGCGATGGCGATCACTACCCGGCCTGGGTAGGCATCACTGCCGTGCTGGACGATGAAGGCGACCTGGCCAGCTACGTGTGCTTTTTTACCGACATCAGCGAGCGCAAGGCCAGCGAACAGCGCATTCACCGCCTGGCCTACTACGACGCCCTCACACACCTGCCCAACCGGACGTTGTTCCAGGACCGGCTGTATAACGCCCTGCAGCAGGCCGAGCGGCAGAAGGCCTGGGTGGTGTTGATGTTTCTGGACCTGGACCGTTTCAAACCTATCAACGACTCCCTTGGCCACGCCGCGGGCGATCGCATGCTCAAGGACATGGCGCTGCGCTTGCTGGCCTGCGTGGACGAGGACGATACGGTCGCGCGCATGGGCGGCGATGAATTCACGCTGCTGCTACAGCCTCGGCCTACCCGCGAGCTGGCGTTGAACCGCGCCATTCACGTGGCCGAAAACATTCTCGGCAGCCTGGTCAAGCCGTTCGTGCTGGAGAACCGCGAGTTCTTCGTCACGGCCAGCATCGGCATCGCACTCAGCCCGCAGGATGGCGGCGAGTTGAGCCAATTGATGAAGAACGCCGACACCGCCATGTATCACGCCAAAGAGCGCGGCAAAAACAACTTCCAGTTCTACCAGGCCGAGATGAACGCCAGCGCCCTGGAGCGTCTGGAACTGGAAAGTGACCTGCGCCATGCCATGGAGCAGAACGAATTCATTCTGTATTACCAGCCGCAATTTAGCGGCGACGGCAAGCGCCTGACCGGTGCCGAGGCACTGCTGCGCTGGCGGCACCCCACCCGCGGCCTGGTGCCACCGGGCGACTTCATTCCCGTCATCGAAGAACTGGGCCTGGTGGTGGACGTCGGTGATTGGGTGCTGCGCGAAGCCAGCCGTCAGCTGAAGGCCTGGCACAAGGCCAAGGTGCGTGTGCCGAAAGTGTCGGTCAACATCTCCGCGCGCCAGTTTTCCGATGGTCAGCTGGGTACGCGGATCGCCAACATCCTGGAAGAAAGCGGCCTGCCACCGGCGTGCCTTGAGCTTGAGCTGACCGAAAGCATCCTGATGCGCGAAGTGAACGAAGCGCTGCAGATTCTGGCCAGCCTCAAGAACCTGGGCCTGAGCATTGCAGTGGACGATTTCGGGACCGGCTATTCTTCGCTCAACTACCTCAAGCAGTTCCCGATCGATGTGTTGAAGATCGACCGTACCTTCGTCGACGGCTTGCCCGAAGGTGAGCAGGATGCGCAGATCGCCAGGGCGATCATCGCCATGGCCCACAGCTTGAACCTGGCGGTCATCGCCGAAGGCGTCGAGACTCATGAGCAACTTGAGTTCCTGCGTGAGCACGGCTGCGACGAAGTACAGGGCTACCTGTTCGGACGACCGATGCCGGCGCATCAGTTCGAGGCACAGTTCGCCAATGAGACGTTGTTCATGTTCAATTGAGCCGCCCTTGACCCTGCCTTCGCGCTGCGGTTGAAACGGCAGCGAGGCCTCTCACGTCTGGTCGCGCACCACACGCAGGCAACGCCAAAAACCGGACCTGAAAGTCAACTCGAATGCCCGCCCAGCCCAGCAACGGCGCGGGATGCAACATGAGCCCCACTGGTCCGCGACTTGATGCCACTTCATATGCCAGCGGCGGGTCAATGGGGTAGAATGCCCACCCACTTCACCCCCGATCCTTGAGGACCGCCATGTTCAGCCGTGATTTGACCATTGCCAAGTACGACGCCGAGCTCTTCGAAGCCATGCAGCAAGAAGCCCTGCGCCAGGAAGAGCATATCGAGCTGATCGCCTCGGAAAACTACACCAGCCCGGCCGTCATGGAAGCCCAGGGTTCGGTACTGACCAACAAGTACGCCGAAGGCTATCCAGGCAAGCGCTACTATGGTGGCTGCGAATACGTCGACGTGGTCGAGCAGCTGGCCATCGACCGCGCCAAGCAACTGTTCGGTGCCGACTACGCCAACGTCCAGCCGCACGCCGGCTCCCAGGCCAACGCCGCTGTCTACCTGGCCCTGCTGTCGGCCGGTGACACCATCCTGGGCATGAGCCTGGCCCATGGTGGTCACCTGACCCACGGTGCTTCGGTCAGCTCGTCGGGCAAGCTGTACAACGCCGTACAATACGGCATCGACGGCAACGGCCTGATCGACTACGACGAAGTCGAGCGCCTGGCGGTCGAGCACAAGCCGAAGATGATCGTTGCCGGTTTCTCGGCCTACTCCCAGGTACTGGACTTCGCCCGCTTCCGCGCCATCGCCGACAAGGTCGGTGCCTACCTGTTCGTCGACATGGCGCACGTGGCGGGCCTGGTCGCCGCCGGCGTCTACCCTAACCCGGTGCCCTTCGCCGACGTCGTCACCACCACCACGCACAAGACCCTGCGCGGCCCGCGCGGCGGCCTGATCCTGGCTCGCAAGAACGAAGAGATCGAGAAAAAGCTCAATTCCGCGGTCTTCCCAGGCGCCCAGGGTGGCCCGCTGGAGCACGTGATTGCAGCCAAGGCCATCTGCTTCAAGGAAGCTTTGCAGCCAGAGTTCAAGGCCTATCAGCAGCAAGTGGTGAAAAACGCCCAGGCCATGGCCAGCGTCTTTATCGAGCGTGGCTTCGACGTGGTATCCGGTGGTACCGAAAACCACCTGTTCCTGCTGTCGCTGATCAAGCAGGACATCTCGGGCAAGGACGCTGACGCGGCCTTGGGCAAGGCGTTCATCACCGTCAACAAGAACTCGGTGCCGAACGACCCACGCTCCCCGTTCGTCACCTCGGGCCTGCGTTTCGGCACCCCGGCCGTGACCACTCGCGGTTTCAAGGAAGCCGAGTGCCGTGAGCTGGCTGGCTGGATCTGCGACATCCTCGCCGACCTGAACAACGAAGCGGTGATCGACGCCGTGCGCGAGAAGGTCAAAGCCATCTGCAAAAAGCTGCCGGTGTACGGCAACTGATCGCTGATCGCTAACTGGAAAGCCCGGCCAGGTGCCGGGCTTTTTTGCATCCTGCGTTAGGAACCCGTTCCGGTTATCCCCTGTGCGCATCAGCATAGATTTCTGAGTTCGTCCCTGAAACATTGGAGGCATGCGATGACCCACAGCGTGGAGACTCACATACGCGTCTAGCGGTAACACGTTTAATCTGGTCCAGCAGGAAGCTGGGCTTGTTGCGATGCGTGTCCAATCGTCTGCATGCCTGTGCTGACGGCCACGCACCCGCTTTCCAACTCCCCAAGCCAGGCACAGACCCTGGCTATTGGAATTGCCTGGATTCGATACAGTAAGTCAGCAAGTCCTGGTCACTGTCGACATTGAGTTTGCGCATCGCCGACACCTTCTGCGCGCTGACTGTCTTGTTGCTGCGCGACAGTTGCCGGGCGATATCACCTACGGTCATCCCAGTGACAAAGAGCCGGATGACCTCGAGTTCTCTGGGGGACAGCTGATTGAAGCGTGCCTCGACCTTCACGGCTTCGCGCACCACGGATGTGGGTGCCGGCAATGGGCTTCGGTACCGCCGCCGCTTGCGGATGGCACTCAGCGCTTTTTCGATTTCATCATGCAGGTGATTTTTCTGAATGACCCCTGCCACACCCAGTTCCTGAAGCCGGGACAGAATCAACCCGTTAGAAATCATGGTCAGAATGATGACCTGGGTGTCCGGGAAGTGACGCAAAATGTACTCGATAAGTTTGAAACCATCCCCGTAGGTGCAATCCCCTGGCATATTGAAGTCGGTGATCAAGGTGCGAGGGTTGTGCAGGCGCAGTTGATCGATCAATTCAGATGAGTTGGTGGCTTGACCGACGACTTTATAACGCCCGATGCGTTGAATGACTTCACGCACCCCCAGCAGAACGATGGGATGATCGTCAGCGATGACAACCTTGTGATGAGGCATGCAGAAATACTCCAATAGGGGACAAGGCTCATCCGGGAATCTCGTCTGACAAGCGTTGCGCGACCTGGGCAAGCCGCTCGCACAGCGCACGGACTTGCCCGCCCAGGCGTGCGTCCAGCGGCAGTTCCTGCAACATGTTTTCCAGTCGCTGGCATGCGGTGTACAACGCGGTCGCGTTGATGCTGGCCAATGCACCGCTCAAACTATGCAACCGTTGTTCGACCAGAACTGCATCGCGCTCGATCACCCCCTTTTCCAACTGTTCGATGTCGCTTGCCAACGTCTGGGCAAGCAATTGGCGCATGGGCTGGGACAATTGAATCCAGCCTGAAAAATCCTCACTGCCCGGGTCGGTTGCAGCCTGGGTACCAGTCGATCCAGGGCAGTGGTTCATCAGTACCTGCCGCAGTGCACCAAGGCTCAGAGGCTTGACGATCCATGCGGTCATACCCGCTTGCAGGCAACGCTCACCTTCTTCGCGCAGCGCATTGGCGGTGATGCCGATGATGGGTACGTCCACGCCTGCCTCTCGCAGCGTGCGGGTCAGCGCGTAGCCGTTCATTTTGGGCATGTTGATGTCGGTGATGACCATGTCGAAACGCTTGGCGTGCCAGAGTTGAAGTGCCTGGTGGCCATCAGCCGCGACGGTTGGGTAAGCCCCGATGGCTTCGAGCTGCTCACGCATGACCGCCTGGCTGACTGGGTTATCCTCAGCCACCAAAACGCTCAACTTCAATGGTGCAGACGGCGCCTGCGACCCCTCTTTTTGCACAGGCACCACGGTCGACGAGGAGGCTACAACGGGCAGGCGTATGAACAGTGAGAAGCTGCTCCCAAGGCCAGGCTCACTGACCACGCGCATGGTGCCGCCCATCGACTCACTCAAGCGTGAACAAATGGAAAGCCCGAGCCCGGCACCTCCTCCTTCCTGCCCTGCCGATACCTGGTAGAACGGTTTGAACAGATGCTCCAGGGCCTTTTCGGGAATCCCTTTTCCGGTGTCCGTCACCTGCCATTGCAATAACACATCCTGATCGCCGCGCTCTTGAACGATCAAGCGCAGGCGTACGCGTCCAGAGGGGGTGAACTTGATCGCGTTGCCTAGCAAGTTGTGTAGGATCTGCCTGATCCGCCCGGCATCCCCTTCTACCTGTGCAGGCACATGGGCGTCTATTTCAGCTTCAAGCTGCAGCCCTTTACTTTGAGCTGTGGCTTCGAAACTGGCCTGTGCGTCGTCGACCAGCTGACGCGGATCGAAAGCGGCATGCTCGAATGCCATCTGCCCAGACTCGATCTTGGTCACATCCAGAACGTTACTGATCAGCTGGAACAGCACTGTCGACGAGTTTTCGATGATTTGCAGGTAATGCCGCTGGCGCTTACTGAGCTCGGTCAGCGAGAGCAGTTCAAGATTGCCCAGCACACCGTAGAGCGGGGTTCTAATTTCATGGCTCATGGTGGCCAGGAAAACGGTCTTGGCCTCATTGGCAGCCGTTGCACGCTGGTGGGCCTGGTTGAGCTGCAATTGCTCGTCGACGTGGCGGGTGATGTCATTGCAGCCGCAGAGGAACACGTCTTCTCCGTCGTAACGGGTAGCGACCGCCACCACCTGGACGTAACGCCCGTCTACCTGCAGGCACAGTTCGCCCGGCGCCTGGTCGCCGTGGTTATCGCGCAGCAGTTGAAGCACCGCTGCGGTAACGCCCAGTTGTACTGCGCACTCGTTTTCCAACAACACCCTGTGATCGTGGCGCCTCACGACGCACAGCCCGACTGGCACGTTGTGGAGGATGATGCGGCTAAAAGCCTCGCTTTCCGCCAGCCGGATTTGTGCTCGTTGAGCGGGCCTGACGATGCGCGACTTGTACCAGTGATTGACCCAGAGCCCCAGCAGGATCGCAGCGATGATTGTCAGCGCCAGGCCAAGCAGCGGCCATTTGGCGTAGCGCAGAAAGTCCCCGTAGCTGATGGCATACAGCCCAGTCCACGCGTCTCCCGACGACGACATCATCTTGAAACGCAAGCCGCTCCGGTTGAAGCTCAGGCCAAGCGGGGCCAGATCACCCTTGCCGCGCTCTCCCATCAAGACCTTGCCATCTGGGGAAATCAGGGTGAACTGGTTGTAGACCGATAGCCTGAGCACACGCTCGAATTCATCGACCTGCTCCGTATCCATTACCGCAGCCAAAACCATTTCCCTATCGCCCGTCGCACTCGGCTTGAGGGTGTGCTCGGGCGCCAACTTCAGAAGCGCGACCATGCGCAGGTTGTCGTTGTAAAGGCGTGCTGGCGCTCGCACCCAATGGACACGCTGGTCGGGCAGCACGTCGGGTTGAGCCAGCAAGTGCACCAGGCGATCGACCACGGTTACATAATGGCGAGGCAGCAGCGGCTGATGTTGACGCTGGTCGCCAGCAGCGGGCACGGCAATGCTTGCGCCCGCTCCCCGTTCGAGCACGAACAGTTGTGGCGATGCGTAGAACGAGCGGGCCCAGAACCCCCCGTAGTAGTCGGTCAGACGCAACCCCAACCCCAAGGCGCCGCGTATTTCCTGGTCCCGGAAATCGCCGGTGTAGGCCAGGGTGAAGGGTAAGGAGAGTTCGAATCCCTTCGCCTTGAGCAGTGTCTTGCCGTCGATGCTCGTTGAATCGAGCATTGTGACACCCTGCTCCACGGGTGGAGGAAGCTCGCCACCGGCTGGCATGCTGTTGGCCAGATTCTGCAGGAAGATCTCGTGCTCATGGATGATTTCGATCACCCGGGCAAAATGCAGCTCCAGCCGCTGCTGCTCCGATTCAAGCAGGCGCGACACTGCCCAGTAACACGTACTGGACAACAGCAGCATGAGCCCGCTGAGCAGCAGGATTGCCTTGTTCAGGCGCTGAGAGCTGCGCGCAAGTTTGTCCATGCGCAAGCTTGCATTTTTCATGGTGTTGATCGTCGACATCACTCTATGAAGGTGAGAGTGCTCCAACAGACACAAAATTCATGCCATATAGCGACATATTTACGTAGCTGAAACGTTTATTCCAGCATCCGATTCTTTATTCAACGCTCTGCCCGTTTAGCAAATAGAGCATGTTGTCTCGGTCCACGGCTGGAGAGATGATGAACCCCTGCACCTGGTGACACTGGGCCTTGCGTACAACTTCCAATTCCTCTCGCGTTTCAACACCTTCTGCTACTGTCACCAGCCCCAACGCGCGCCCGAGGTGGACGGCACTGGCCAAGGCGATGGCCATGTCGGGGTTGCATGCACAACCACTGACCAAGGAGCGATCAATCTTCATTTCGGTGAAAGGCGTGGAGATCAGGTTGGAATAGGAACTGTACCCTTTGCCGAAATCATCCTGTGCCAGGCCGAAGCCCATCATGCGCAGCCGGCACGTCCCTGCAAAGTAATCGCTGGAGCGCCGGGTGGTCGACGTTTCTGTCAACTCGAAGGTGATGGTCCTGGGGTCGGCGCCTCGTCCTCGAACCTTTCGGTGCAGCGTGTCGACCAGATCGGGACGGTCCAGCAGGTGCGTGGGCAGATTGATCGAGACCGGTAGCCTGTATCCTTCTGCGGCCCAAAGCGATTGAGCGCTAAGCGTTTGCTCAAGCATGTTGCACAGCAGCGGCAAATCAAGCCTTGCAGCCTCCAAATCGGGCAGAAATGCCCGCGGCAGCAAGAGACCTTCGGCTGGATGCAGCCATCTGGCCAGGGCCTCGGCACCGACGATCCTGCCGTCGAGCAGGGATTTCTTGGGCTGAAACCACGCCTGTATCTCGCCCGCCTGCAGTGCACGGGTAAGCGCGCTGGCCGAATGACCACCGGAACAGGATCGAGGTTGCAAGTGGCCTTGAGCGCAGGCGCTATCCATGTAGCGACGCAGTGCAGCGACATGATGCGCCTGCACGGGCTTGCTGATCATGCCGGCCAGGCGAATACCGAGGTTCTCGGCGACCTTGCCAACGCCGGCGAGCACGCGCGCAGAAGCCGCGGTCATCAGCCCCAGCGCCGGAGGCGTCGGTAGCAGGCTCATCTTCTGGATGAACTGTACGCCGTCCAATTGCGGCATCATCAGGTCAGTGACGACAAGGTCGTAGGCCTGGTTGCGCAACTGCTCGATCGCCAGGTTGGCATCGGCTTGCAGCGCGACGTCGAACCCACCGACGGACCGGAACAGCTGTGCCAGGTGCTGGTGTTGAAAGGGGTGATCCTCGACGATCAAGACGCGATAGATCATCAGGCCGCGCCCTTACGGTACGGCAGCAGGCACTGGTAGAGCGCGTGCAACGTGAAGGGTTTGACCAGAAACTGGTCCATTCCGGCGCCCAGGCAACGCTCCGCCTCATCGAGCATGGCGTTGGCGGTTGCGCCCACAATGGGGATGGCATGGCCCTGTTGCCGCAGGTGCTGCGCCAGCTGGTACCCGTTGATCCTGGGCATGTTCACGTCGGTCAGCACCAGGTCGAAGACTTCCTTCTGACACAGCGCCAGCGCTTGCTCGCCATCATTGGCAAGAGTGACCGTGCAGCCGAGCTTCTCCAGTTGATCCCGCAGGATCAGCTGGTTGATGACATTGTCCTCAGCCACCAGCACATGAATGCACAGTTTGGTTTCGATCATTGCTTGACGGGCTGTGGCGCTGTGTCGGGCCTCGATGCCCTGGGCCTGGCTCACCGCCTGGTTAAGGCACTGAAGATTGTTCAGCCCCACCTGCCAGTATTGAGTCGAAGGGCGAGAAAGCGCGTGCTCATCGGCGCAGGCCAATACCAATGGGCCAGGCCATTGCCTGATGACAGCCGAGCTGGCAGGCCCTGGACATAACTCGACCAGTACGATGCCCGGCTCATGACGGACGTCCGGCACGCCAATCGCCTGCGCCCGGGCACCCCAGCGACGCAGCCACCCAGCGGCATGATCGGCCAGTTCGGGAACAGGTGAATAAACCATCACGCCTTGGTTGAGCAAAGGCTGGGCCCAGCTCTGATCTTCATCGAGCGCCAATTGCCCGAGCGGCAGCGTGAACGAAAAGCTGCTGCCCAGGCCCGGCTCGCTGAACACACGAATCGACCCGTTCATCAACTCGACCAGCCGCTTGCAGATGGACAGGCCCAGGCCGGTCCCTGCCACCGTGTTGGTACTGGGACCACTTTGAAAGAAGGGCTCGAACAGGTGCTGCTGGTCCTGCTCGGGGATGCCCTGCCCCGTGTCCACTACCTGCCAGCGCAGCATCATGCGCTCCCCTTCGACCCCAACCAGGTGAAGCCTGACCATGATTCGGCCACTGCGGGTGAACTTGACCGCGTTGCTGAGCAGGTTGCCAAGAATCTGGCGGGTACGCGTCGTGTCGCCCAATACCTGCTCAGGAAGCTGCGGGTCCATGCAGCTGAGCAACTGCAACCCTTTGGTGTGCGCAGCCCCCATATAGCCCTGCATAACGTCCTGGGTCAGCTCGACGGGTGAGAACGCACTGACTTCCAGCGCCAGTTGCCCGGCCTCGATCTTGGACACATCCAGCACATCGCAGATCAGCTGCAGCAAGGTGGCCGATGAGCCTTCGATGGCATTGAGGTACCCCCTTTGCTGGCTATCGAGGTGGGTGCGCGAAAGCAGTTCGAGCGTTGCAAGCATGCCGTAGAGCGGTGTGCGGATTTCATGGCTCATGGTGGCCAGAAACAGTGTTTTCGCTTCATTGGCAGCATCGGCCAGCGCCCTGGCCTGTTGCAGCGAAAGCTCGGCGGTTTTTCGTTCGGTGATGTCGCTGAAGGCGCAGATCAGAACATCTTCGCGTCGATAGCGGGTAGGTGCATAACTCAGACACAGGTGACGACCATCGGCCATTTGCAGCTCTTCTGTGCAACTGGTCTGCGCAGGCTTGCCAAACGCACGGGTAATCCAGTCCTGACAGGCTCGGGTTCGCTCATCGCCCATTACAAGCCACTGCTCGCTCAGCCGATTGGCCAACACCACCGCACCGTCACGACGACGCAATACACACAGCGCAACCGGGGCGGTGCGGATGACGGCACTGCTAAACGCTTCGCTTTCGACCAATGCCTCGATTCGAGCAGCTGCCGGGCGGATGAGTCGCAAGTCGACCCGGCGGACCAGCCACAGCATCAGCAGTGTGACGGCGACACTGATCAATACTGCCAGCCCGAACGGCAGAATCAGCACTGGGACGATAGAGGCCAAGGGTGTGCTGTAGATGATCTGCCAATCCGAATGGTCGAGCTGTTTGCGAATGCTCAGGCGGTCTGGGAGCCAATAGCCGCCTTCCCAACCGAAACCATCATCCACGTGCGTTGCCGTATGGCGCTGGGAAGTCAATTGCTGCTCGCGGTCCTTGCTGGCGATGATCTGGCTTGCACTGTCGACCAGCTGGAATTCACCCGCCTGCTCATGGCGCAACGCTGCCACCAGCTGCGGGCCCTCTACTTCAAGCCCCAGCCAACCTGAAGCGCGGTCGCGCTCATCCATGGCAATGAAAATGTAGAGCGAGGGCGGTTTATCGTCTCCAGGGTCCGCCAGCCAGATTTGCTCGTTTCCTGGTTCGCCAGTCGATCCGCGCAGGCGTTGCAGCACGGCGCTGGGAACCTGGGGTGGGACCTCGGGCCGGCTGTAGAGCCACTGCACCGACGCATCCAAAGCGTGCGGCACGTATACCAGGTTGGTCTGCTTGGTGCGCAAAAAATCCAGCATGCGCGGCGTCAGCCACAAGCTCCAGGTACCGCTGGGCTGACGGAGAACAATATGGACTTCCTCGCCCGGAATGTAAGTTTCGCTATCGCTGGCAGTGGCAGCGTGCTTGACCGTCGAGAGCCCCAGCGACTTGAGCAAGGTCTGACGGCTGACAAAGAAATCCTGGGCGTTGAAGATGGCCTCGTTCATGTACCTGCGCCGGGACGAAATCTCCTCGTTCAGGGTCATGCGCATGTAACCGTAGGCGCCGACATAGACACCCGCTACGAGGGTGATCGCAAACAGGCGTAGAAGATTACGCGCCGCAATAGGCGTTGACAGGTTCCACTGGGCGGCAGGTAACAGGTTGGCTAGCTTCATGCAGCCAGCCTAGGGGCGGCACCGACAGACCTGAATAGGACGAATCTCAATCTGGCGATACGCCACGTGGCCTTGCTCAAGGGCTGATGGACACGGGGTGTGTGATGGGCCGCTCACCGCGTTGTGCGTTACCCTCGTCATCGAGCCATGAAAAGCGAAACGTCGCGTCGCTAGGCACGGTGGCCGGTGCCGTCTGCCATTGCATACTGAACGGTGCCAGCAAAGGCGCATCCAGAGCGATCGAGCCCTTGCCTTCGCCGATCTGCGCGTGGGAGAGGGAGATGTAGAACGGCGTTGGATTGCGCAACTGGACACTGCGACCTTGGGCCGTGACCACCAGGTGCGAAGGTGCTAGCTCAGCCTTGCTCGACAAACCCTGGGGCCGGTAGATGACTTTCAACTGAGTGCGGAGCGTGATCGTCAGACGCGTCGCACCCTCGTCCAGCACCTCGGTTGGCCGAGGTGGAATCTCGTACACATTAAGCCAGTACAACGACTCTCGATCCTGGGCAAGCACCTGCCCGGTCGTGACGAGGCGCACGCTTCGCTGCTGTTGGGGTTCAAGCCTGAACATCGGGGGAAGCGGCATGATCGGTGCGCTCGCGGTGTCCGGCGTGACAGCCAGGTCCCCATTGTCGACCCAAGTCTGGACCACGACCGGATAGGCGTTTTGATTGACCAGTGCCAGTGAGGTTTCGCGCTGGCCTTCATGCACGATGACCCTCGTGCGCTCGGCAGTGACCCCAGCGTTGGCGAGCGTGCTGATCAGCATAGCGACCAGCAGCAGACGTTGCCCACAGCTACTGAACACGTATCACCACCTGCGCTGTGGCCTCGACCCGGCCAGGCCTTACGGTAGGCAGGGTGCCGGTGGAGAGTTTCTCCAGACGCGCTCGGAATGTCTCGGTGTATTGGCCGATGCCATTGACGGTACCGGTCAGGTTAGCAGCGCTGCTGATCACCGGGTACCAACCCCGGCTAGCCGCACCACTGCCATTGGCAGAATCCTCATTGGCCAGCAAATTGATGGGCGCACCGCCGCGCAGCAGCCGTATGCCTACGCCCTGCGCCACGCCTGCCTGGCCATAACGGTCCGCCAGCAGGTAGGTCAGGCCGCCCTGAGCATTGACCAGGCCCAGGGAAGACGACGCAGCCAGGGCACCGGAGGAAACCTTGATGCCAATGGCCGTACCGTTGGCGCTGGTGCTGTTCACGATGTTGCTCTGGCAGCGAAAGTTGATCTGAAAGGGCATTTCGCGGCGGCCGCCCGCGTTGATTTCGCTCACGCTGATCGAGGGAAACACGACATAGGGGGTGACACTGGTGACGCTGCAGGTGGGATAACGCTTGAGCGTGACCTTGTTGTACAAGCCCAACGCACCAGGCCAGTTCCCGTACCAGCCACTCCAGTTTCCATAGTGCGTTTGACCCACTGTCGGATAGGCCAGCCCAGGCCCCTTGATGGCGATATAGGCCGCCGGCTGTGCGTAGCCGTAAAGCTGCGATGAAACCGTTTCGCTGTAGTAGTTGTAGCTGGGATCTTTGGGTGCACTGAACAGCTCCGCGCGAACGGCACTGAGGTTCTTGGCCTTGACCAGCTGATACCCGCGCGAGTCGGTGTCCAGCCCCGTGAGCCGCCGCTCCTGCCAGACGTCGGTGAACAGTTGGCCGGTTGCCAGGTGAGTCAGGCGCAACAGCACATTCGTCCAGGCTGTCCGGTAGGCGCTGCGCAAGCCCAGGGTGTTGCCGACGCTGTCGCCCCCCTGGAACCAGCCGCTGTAGACGTCGTCACCATTGGTGGAAAACATCTCGTAAACCGCATCCCGGGCCTCGCAGCGAAAAAACACGTATTCCGGGTTGAATCCGGCCGTAGCACCGTATTGGGTGAAAGGCGCTACCGAGCTGGCAATCAACGAACCGTAAGGCTGAAAGCTGGGGTCGCTGACGTTGATCACGCTAGGTAAGCCCAAGGAGCCATTGCAGGTATCACAGCCACCGGCCCACGCACCGGCAGTGCCCTCCCCGGGCCGGATGGCATCGTTGGCCGTGGTAGTGGCGGCGCCCACATAGGTGACCTTGTAACAAGTCGCCCAGGCGTTCTGAACGGTTGCGAACACAAAGGCTGCCAACAGCCAAGCCCTGAACGTCATGAGGGTTCCTCGTTAGGCGTGCATGTACTTTTCAGATGAATGAAGCCTTGGCTGTCATGGGCGTTGCTGCTGTTGACGTCGAAGGGCAACAGGCATGCCTGGTCGGGGCCTGAGCCCCAGCGGACCTGCAGGCGCCCGCTGTCGGCCTGGGCGCGTGCATACACCTGCCCGCCCTGTCCCACCATGCCAATGACGGTGCCCTGCTCGTCCAGCACATCGGCGCCCAGCGCAATGGCACCGCCGCCTGGCAAGCTGGCCTGGATCAACAGGGCATGGCCGATCAAGGTCTTGAAATCGACCAGCACCGCAGCACCGGCGTAGGGCGCGACCTTTCGTTCCGTTTCGATCAGCTCGGCCTGGTCACCCATGCCGCTGGGGTCGAGCCCTACCGGGTTGTACCGGTAGGGTGACAGCGAAGGCACCACCGCGTAGCCATCCGCGTTCACACGAGCCCCCTGCCCGCCCCGGATGATCGCGCCACCTGCGCCCTTGGCCCGCACCAGCGCGAAGGTGTCCCCCACATAGGGCCCCAAGGTCAGGCCGCCTCCATGCAGGACGGCTGCCCCGCGAATGCCACCATTGACCTGCCGGTAATCGGCGCTTTGCGAGTAACCGCCGTTGAATGTGGCAACGGCGCTTTGTGCCTGGAGATTGCCCGTCCAGTTCGTCCCGCGTCCGGCGCTGTCACGACTGGCCGCGATTGCGTAGCTCATGTCGCGCTGGGCTCCCAGGGTGCCGTTGATGCCCGTCTGGAAACTGCTGCCCTTGGTATCACCTGAGCGCTGCGTCAGCATCGAGCTGATACTCGGTGCCCGGGTCGAGCTGCCCAGGGGCATGGAGAGCGTCAGCGTCAGGGTATTGGTGCGATTGCTGGTGTCGTGCTGGTCTGCCTGGTTGGCGAAATCGGGCACGGCAGCACTGGTCACCGTGTCCCGGTACCACGTCGTGCGCTGGCGTGAATAGGCCAGGCTGTAATTGAGCTGCCGCCAGGTGTTGGAATAACCGAACTGCACCTGCGTATCACGGCTTTTGCCGTCGTAGTAGTCGCTGCTCGAGCCAGACAGATACAGATTTCCGTATCCCCCCAGCCCTTGGTTGACCAGCAAGGTCAGTTGATTGCGCTGCTTGAAACTGGTCGAGTCCCAACTGTCACCCCGCTCGGAGGCCTGCCGCGCACCCAGCGCATCAGCCAGATCCCGGTACCCTTGGGTTGAGTATCGATACCCGGCAAGGTTGAGGGTGGTGTTGGTGGGCTGAAAGGTACGGCTGTAGCTAAGCCCCATGCGCCAGCCTTGCTTGCGCTGTTGGTTTTCAACGGTGGCACTGGAAAACGTGCTGTTGACGCCGAAGGCGCCATAGGGCGTTGCCAGTACGCCACCGCCCAGCACAGCCAGGTAGTCCTGCGCTACCCGAGCGCCCAGGTTGGCCGAAATAGTATTGTTAAGGCCCCTTTGGTAAGTAGCCTCGGCAAAAGCCCCTTGGTTCGCACCGGTCTGGCGTACCTCACCCAGCGTGGCGCTGTAGCGAGAGATGCCCGGGCGGATGGAGTCGGGCACCGCCGCATACGGGACAGTGAAGCGTGTGATGCTGCCGTCAGCCTCGATTACCTGCACGTCCAGGTCACCGTTGTAGGCCGTACCGTACAGGTCGTCGATAACAAAAGGGCCCGCCGCCACCGTGGTTTCGTGCACCTTGCGGCCATTCTGACTGATCACCACGCGAGCGTTGCTCACCGCTGTGCCGCGCACCTGCGGGGCATATTGACGCTGTGAGTCGGGCAGCATGCGATCGTCACTGGCCAGGCGCACGCCCCGAAAGCCGATGCTGCCGAACAGGTTGCCTTCGGTGAAGCTGTCGCCGACCGTCAGTTCGCTTTGCCAAGGGGCAATGGCACGCTGTGCATACGTGCGAATGCTGTTCCAGCGGCTGACCGCAGTGCCCCCAAAGCTTGAGTAGCTGTAGTTGGACTGGTGCCGCAAACGCCACAGCCCAACGTTCACGCCCGTGTTCAGACCCAGGTAGCCGTAGTTGGCCGCCTGGCTTGCTGATGCTTCGTAGCGAGAGTTGTAGAGGCTTGCGTCGTAGTTGACGAAGCCCATCGTGCCGCCTGCGTCCCAGTCCTGCGGATCGACGTAGCCGCGCGGCTTGATGTCGAGCAATGCCTGGGGCACGGAGAGGTCCAGGCGCAAGCGAGCTGAGTCGTATTGAAACGTTGCCCCCGGTAGCCGCGTGCTCAGCGCCAGGCACTGGGCTGCGTCGGCGGTAGGTGTTTCAAGCGTGCGGGCGTTCATGTGTTGATGCAGGTACCGTTCGGAAAAACAGGGTTCGACGACATCGTCTTGCAGTCTGAAACTCACTTCGCTTCGGTTGACGTAAAGCGTGTTCACGTACACATCGACCAGGTAAGTACCCGGGTCGATCTGCTGCGCACGATTGAAACGCTCCAGGCTGCCACCGGCCAGACCCGAGCCAAGCAACAGGCTGTCGTCGAAGCGGTACTCACCCTCGCCATGGGCCAGCCGGGCCATCATCCAGGCGAGGCCGCACAGCAGGACCGAGGTGCGCCGCAGATTAGCGCTGCAAGCCATGAGTGATGCCCACACGTGCACCGTAGTCGTTGATCAACTGCGCGTTGAGCTGCGCCGCTGTACCTGTGAGCGCTCCGGTGGCCTCTGGCGTCCACTGCACCGAACCGTAGGGCGGCACCATGGCAGCGCGCAGTTTCACCTGTCTGTTGCCGACAGTGATCGTCGCGGCCCCGAACGAGGCATGGAAGCCCGTCGGATTGTCGACGAGCACGTGCCAGCTGGCGCCGCTCTCGACCAGACTGAAACGTAGTTTTTCAGGCAACTGCTCGACCGTGCCGGCGATGCCAGTAGGGCGGTAGAACAGCTTCAGGCGATTACGAAGGATCAGCAGCATCTGGCTTCTGTCAGCCTGTGCGGCGTTGCGCGGGGGGATCTGGAGCACGTTCAGATAGAACACCGACTCGCGGTCCTGAGGGAGCGCCGCGCCGGTATAGATGAGCCTCAAGGATTGTCCGCTGCCCGGAGCCACGCGTGACACGGCCGGATTGACCATGAACGGCGCCTTGGCAGTTTCTGGCGTAGACGCAGGATCATCGATATCCACCCAGGCTTGCACGACATTGGCGAAGGGGTCCTGATTGGTGAGCTGCAGGGTTTTTTCCTTCGCATTGCCGGGGTAAATGACCCGTGTACCCGTCACTACCACGCTGGCCTGGACGAGGGTCGCGCCCGTCATGCCGAGCACGAAGGCAAGCGCAATGGCGACCAGCCTGAGCCGGCCCACTGGCAAAGTTCTCATGCAGATACCTCGAAGGACTGCCGCCCTGGATACGAGCCCCCGGGCGGCAGTCGGAAAAAGTGGCGTGCGCCAATTACTCGTAACGCAGGGTGTAGGTAACCGCGCCAAGCACAGGGCCCGCAGTAACGGTGGCGGCCTCGGACACGTAACGCACGGCATAGTCGTGGCTTGTGGAGGTCTGGCCGGAACTCAGGATGATTTGTCCGGCGCTGACGGCCGCACCCCCTGCCAGGTTCACCGGGCTACCGCCGGGTGCGTCGAGCAACTGCAGTGCAACGCCGGTCGCGCCATTGGTGGCGGTGTTGGTCAGGTTGCCCAGCGATGTCGGATTGGTGGCCTGGAACAGCGTGGTGAATTGCTCGTTGGCGTCGGTCGGCGCGGCGCAGCCGGTCAGGCGCAGGGTGAATTTGGTCTCCCCGGTGTTTTTGCCGGTGCTGCCACTCAGCGCACTGGCTGGCACGCTTTGCATGACAACGGTTGGCTCGGTGTTGCCATCGACGACAGCAGAGCAGGTCTGATCGGTGACTTCTCCGCTGAAGGTGATGGTGTTGGCCGCGTTCGCCAGGCCGGGAACGGCCATGGTTGCAGCTGCAGCGAAAGCGATAGCGCGAATATTCATTACAGCGTCCTGTGGTTGTTATGTGGGCTGCGCATAGAATGCAGCCCTGGCGCTGTTGGATAACTCAGACGAGTCTTAAAACGGCCACACGCGCTCGATTGCCGCATCGCGCTACAGCGCTGCACTTTTTCCAAGCAGGTACGTTCTTGACCAGAGACCAACTCGAAACCCGGCAGACACCCCTTTATTTCGCCACCGTGCTGGTGGCCATCGCCTTCGGCCTTGTAGCCGATGCCAGTGCCTCTGTCCTGGAAGCACTGATCACGCCAGCCATCGCCGTGCTGATGTACGCCATGTTCCTGCAGATACCCTTTCTGCACCTGCGCGCGAGCCTGGCCAATCGGCGGTTCATGACTGCCTTGCTCCTGGCTAACTTCGTGCTGGTGCCCGTCCTGGCGTGGGCGTTGACCCGTGGGCTGACAGGCCACCCGGCCTTGCTGATCGGCACCCTGCTGGTCCTGCTGGCGCCCTGTATCGACTACGTGGTGGTGTTCACGCACATGGGCAAGGGCGATGCACGGCTCATGCTGGCCGCCACACCCGTGCTGTTGCTGCTACAGCTGGTACTGCTGCCGCTTTACCTGGCGCTCATGCTTGAAGACGGCGACCACATAAGCCTGGCGCTCGGGCCTTTCGTGCAGGCGTTCGTGCTGATGATCGTCGTGCCGTTGGCCTTGGCGGTGCTGACCAGTGCACACGTGGCCAAATCAGAGCGGGTCAGTCGCTGGAACGACGCCTGGGCCTGGATGCCGGTGCCGGCGATGGCACTCGTGTTGTTCGTGGTGATCGCTTCGCAGATCGGCATCGTGTTGCAGGCGCTGGATCAACTGCTGCCCGTGGTGCCGGTGTTTCTGGGCTTTGCGCTTTTGGCACCGGTGATTGGCTGGGCGACGGCACGGCTGATGGGCTTGCCTGTACAACAAACGCGCGCCGTGATGTTCAGTGCCTCGACGCGCAATTCGTTGGTGGTGTTGCCGTTGGCGCTCGCCTTGCCAGAGCAGATACGAACGCTGGCAGCGGCGGCGGTGATCACGCAGACAGTGGTCGAGCTGATCTGCGAGCTGGTGTACGTGCGGGCGTTTCCAGTGGTCGCCCGCACGTAGGCGGGTTCAGCTGACCACGTGCAGGTAGTGCAGGTGGCGCTCGTACTGGTCGAGGATGTCGCCGATCACATCTTCACGGCTCCAGCCCATGACATCGTAGTCCTGCCCGCCTTCGCGCAGGTACACCTCGGCACGGAAGTACTTGCGTGCATCGCTGTTGTCATCGGCATCGCGCATGACGAAGCTTGGCGTATTGAAGGCGCGGGGGCGAACCTCGTATTTGAAGCGGCCCTCACCGGCATGGGAAAGCTCCAGCGTGATGCGGCCGTCTTCGCGCTCATCCACCGTCACTTCGTAGCCTTGTTTGCGCAGCTCCTGTGCCACTTCCTCGCACGCGGGCTTGACCACCTCTCCAATGAAGCGAGTGACATGAGCCCTGCGCGGCATCATCGCGATATTGCGCAACCGACGCTGCCAGCCGCCGTGGTTCTGACGGCCCTGCCGCTGGCCCGGCAACGCCTGGGTTCGCAGACCACGCCGCGTGGCGTCCAGCCCCAGTGCTTTGAACAGCCCCCAGATGGAAAACAGCAGAATGATCGCGAACGGCAGCGCACTGGCGATGGTGGCGGCCTGCAAGGCCTTCAAACCGTTGGCCAACAGCAGGGCAATGGCTACTGCGCCCATGCTGACCGACCAGAACACACGTTGCCAGAGCGGTGAATGTCCCCTGCCGGACGAAGCCAGCATGTCCACCACCAAGGCGCCCGAGTCGGCTGAGGTGACGAAGAACACGACGACCATCAGCACCGCCAGCATCGAAATGGCTGTGGACCAGGGGAAATGCTCGAGAAACGCGAACAAGGCTAACGAACTGTCCTGATCGACCACCGTGGCCAGGTCTTTGATACCCCCGTGCAGGATCATGTGAATGGCCGAATCGCCAAATACGGTCATCCACAGCAAGGTGAAACCTGCCGGTACGAACAGCACGCCACAGACGAACTCGCGAATGGTGCGACCACGGGAAATCCGTGCAATGAACAGCCCGACGAAGGGCGACCAGGACAACCACCAGCCCCAGTAGAGCAAGGTCCAGCCACCAATCCAGTCGGTGGGTTCATAGGCGAATAGGTTGAACGTCTTGTTGACGATATCGGACAGGTACGCACCTGTGTTCTGCACATAGGCCTGGAGCAGGAAGACCGTAGGCCCGACTGCCAGGACGAAGAGCATCAGTACCACAGCAAGGCCCAGGTTGAGCTCCGAAAGAATCCGGATACCCTTGTCCAGGCCGCTGGCTACCGACAGCGTGGCCAGCGCACAGGTGACGGCGATCAGGATGACCTGGATCGTGGTGCTGATCGGAAGACCGAACAGCTGATGCAAGCCGCTATTGATCTGCAGCACGCCGTACCCAAGCGAGGTCGCCACGCCGAACACGGTGCCCAGGATGGCGAAGATATCAACCGCATGGCCAATGGGCCCGTAGATACGCTCCCCGATCAGCGGGTACAGCGCCGAGCGCAGGGTAAGCGGCAGCCCGTTGCGAAAACTGAAGTAGGCCAGGATCAGCGCCACGATGGCGTAGATCGCCCAGGCATGCAGGCCCCAGTGGAAGAATGTGATGTTCATCGCTTCGCGGGCCGCAGCCACCGTATTGGGGTCACCCACAGGCGGGTTGATGAAGTGCATCACAGGCTCGGCCACGCCGAAGAACATCAGACCAATGCCCATGCCCGCCGAGAACAGCATGGCGAACCAGCTCTTGTTGGGGTAATCGGGCTCGCTGTGGTCCGGGCCCAGCTTGATATCGCCGTAGCGGCTGACGGCCAGGAAGACGACGCTGATCAGCACCAGCGCAACGGTAAGAATGTAGAACCAGGCCGCATTGGTGACGATCCATTGCTGAACATGCTCGAAGACGCTTTGGGCATGCTCCTGGAAAAGGGTGGCGTATAAAACCAGCAACAGCACCAGTATCGCACTGGTGAAAAAGACAGGTGGGTTGATGGTGCTCCTGCGTTGTTGTTCTTCAGGCATAGGCATTGCTCCTTCTGACGTTCAGCGCTGCGCTCCATGGTTGGGCAGTCAGAACACGACTGCCCGTGGCGCATGATGAATGGAAGATGCTGAAACCTTACCGTCAGTTCCAGCATTTCCCAAACTTAAACGCTTCGCTTGCTTTTCAGATGCCCTTGAACCCGTCAGCCGAGGCGCTGTTTGAGCTCGGCAATGTGCTCAGGGCCAATGCCGCAGCAGCCACCCACCATGCTGGCGCCGCGTGCGCGCCAGTCTTTTGCCCAGGCCAGGTAGCCCGGTGGGTCCAGGTCTTCGCGCAGTTCGTCCAGCCCGTCGTTGGCGGTGGCTTCCTTGGGCTGGGGTGGGAAGGCGTTGGCATAGGCACCGATGGCGACTTCGCCACCTTGCTGATCGATGACCGAACGGGCGACATCGATGGCCGCGCCGATCACTTCCGGCTGGCTGCAGTTGAACAGCACCGCTGCTGCGCCCAGTTCGATCACCGCCTGCACGGCATCGGCCACCGGCTCACCGGAGCGCAGGCGCGGCACCGTATCGACGTCTTCATCCTGCAAGGTGAAGGACACCCAGAACGGGCGACCGTCCTCGGGCAGGTGGGCACGTATGGCGCGGACTTCAGCGATCGCGCTCTGGGTTTCGGCAAGCCACAGGTCAACGTGTGGCGCCAGGCCCTCAAGCAGCGGCCGCAGGACTTCCTCGACGCGCTCAGGCTGGAACAGGTCGGGACGATAGGACCCGAATAACGGCGGAAGCGAACCGGCCACCCTCACCGGGTGCGGGCCGGTGTCGGCTGCGTGGCGGGCCAATTGACCGGCAACATTGGCCAACTGCCGGCCTTCTTCGGCAAAGCGCGCTTCACCAATGTGGAAGGGGACGACCGCATAGCTGTTGCTGGTAATGACCTGAGCACCTGCGGCAATGAACGCCGCATGCACCCCCACCACCGCTTCCGGCGCCTCGGTCAACGCCAGTGCAGACCATTCTGGCTGGCGGAACGGCGCACCGCTGCGCTGCAGTTCGCGGCCCATGCCGCCGTCGAGAATCACCATCGCTCGCTCTGTCATATAACTACTCTGAAGGTGCTTATGAATAAAATTCATTATGTGGGTTAGATATATAACTATTTAATACCCTAATACTCATTTGGCCAACACTTCAGGTATGAACATGCGTTTTTCCACATTGCTCGGTGCAAGCCTTGCGCTGCTTGCGACCGCCACCCAGGCCTTTGCCGGCGCCACGCTGGAGCGGGTCGAATCACGCAAGGAACTGGTCAATGTGCTGATGGAGAGCTATCCCCCGTTCTCGTTTCTCAATGACCAGAATCAGCTCGACGGCTTCGACGTGGATGTGGCCAAGGCAGTGGCGGACAAGCTGGGCGTGAAGCTGCGCCTGGAGACGCCTTCCTGGGATGTGATCGCCGCCGGTCGCTGGAGTGGGCGCTACGACATCTGCATTTGCTCGATGACCCCCAGCAAGGCCCGCGCCCAGGTGTTCGACTTCCCTGTGGAGTACTACGCCTCCCCGGCTGTCATCGTGGTCAATGCCAAGGATGACCGCATCCACGGTGCAAAAGATCTGGACGGGCGCAAGGTCGGCCTGACCAGCGCGTCGAGCTACGAAAGCTACCTGAACAAGAATCTGGTCATCGAGGGTGACGAGGGCCGAACCCTCGACTACCCCTTCGACTTCGTGCAGATCGCCCCGTATGACACCGACAATGTGGCGTTCCAGGACCTAGGGCTGGGCGCGGGCGTGCGCCTGGATGCAATCCTGACCAACCTGGTCACGGCCAAGCCGCGCCTGGACCAGGACAAGCGTTTCAAGCTCGCCGGTGCGCCGTTGTATGAAGAACCCAACTCGGTCGCCATCGAGAAGGGCGACCCAGAGTGGGATGCCAAGGTTCGCCAGGTGTTCGCCGAGCTCAAGGCAGACGGCACCCTGGGCAAGCTGTCGCAGAAGTGGATCGGCGCCGATATCAGCAAATGAGCACGTTTCCGCCCTCCCCCAAGCCCGTGGCCAGTACCACGGGCACACGCCTGCTGGGCTTTCGCACACGGTTGATGCTCACCTGGCTGGTGATGTTCGCCCTGTTCGTCGGGTTCTTCCTGAGCTTCGACCTCAAGTTCTCGATCATCCTGGAGAAGTTTCCCAACCTGGCCGGTTTCAAACTGGGGCCCAACGGTTTTCTGCAGGGCGCAGCGCTGACGCTGTTTTTGTGCATATGCTCGATGGTGGTGTCGGTGGCGCTGGGCTTTGCCGCTGCGCTGGCACGCTTGTCCGGCAGCGCAGTGCTGGTGGGTGTTGCCAGTTTCTACACGTCGTTTTTCCGCGGTACACCGCTGCTGATCCAGATTCTGCTCATCTACCTGGGCTTGCCCCAGATAGGCCTGGTGCCCGGCGCGATCAGCGCCGGTATCATCGCCCTGTCGCTGAACTACGGCGCTTACCTCAGTGAAATCTTCCGCGCGGGCATCCTGGGTGTTGCCCGAGGCCAACGCGAAGCGGCGCTGGCGCTGGGCATGCGCCCGCCGCAGATTTTCTGCCACATCGTACTGCCGCAGGCCATGCGGGTGATCATCCCGCCAACCGCCAACCAGTTCATCTCCATGCTCAAGGATTCGTCGTTGATCTCGGTGATGGGGGTGTGGGAAATCATGTTCCTGGCCCAGTCCTACGGACGGTCGAGCTACCGCTACCTGGAAATGCTGACCACCGCTGCCGTGATCTACTGGGTGTTGTCGATCGCGCTGGAGCTGGTACAGGCGCGCCTTGAGCGGCATTACGGCAAGGCCTATCAGCGCTGACGGTGCCTAGCGCCTGCCCTTGGCCAGGGGCAGGCGTTGCGTTCATCGGCAGCCGTGCTGCCGGATGGGGCTAACGCCCCGCCTCCGCCACCAGTTTCGAAGAGAACTGGCCCACGGCGGTGACCACTTCCTGCGCACCTGACTGGATTTCCGTGATCACGGTACCCGCCTGCTGGGCCAGGCTCAGACCCAGTTCAGCCTGTTTCCTGCTCTCGCCCATGCTGTGTACCGCCTCCTCCACCAGCGCGTTGTTCTTCTGCACCACCTCGACGATTTCCTGGGTCGCGGCACTGGTTCGCCCGGCCAACTTGCGAACCTCGTCCGCCACCACGGCAAAGCCCCGGCCTTGATCACCGGCACGCGCGGCTTCGATGGCCGCGTTCAGCGCCAACAGGTTGGTCTGCTGGGCGATGCCGCCGATGGTCGACACGATGGACGTGATCAGGTGCGACTGATGCCCCAGCGCCTCGACACCCGTGGACACGTTCGAGACCTGCTCGACGATGCGGTTCATGGTCTCCACCGTGTCCCTGACCGCCTCCGCGCCGCGCTGGGCGGAGCTGTCGGTCTTCATGGAGATCTCATAGGCAACGTCCGCTGCCGAGCTGACCTGTTTCTCGCTTTCGACCTGAGCGGTGATATCCACCGCGAACTTCACGACCTTGTACAGCCGCCCGCGGGTGTCGCGCACCGGATTGTAGGAAGCTTCGAGCCACAGCTCGCGGCCGCCCTTGTCAAACCGCAAAAAGCGCTCAGCAACGAAGCGACCGTCGTTGAGGCTGGCCCACAGTCGCTGATAATCCGGCGACCGGGTGTAGGCCGGATCGCAGAAAATACTGTGATGCTTGCCAACGATTTCCGGGAGCGTGTAGTTCACCGTATTCAGGAAGTTCTGGTTGGCGGTGAGTATGGTGCCGTCCAGTGCGAACTCGATCACCGCCGTGGACCGGGAAAGCGCCTTGATCAGCTCGTCGTTTTCACGGGCCTTGTCGATGGCGGCGGTGACCTCGGTGCCGTAGGCCGTCATATGGGTCACCTCGCCGCTGGGGGCCTTGACCGGGCACCACGCCGCGCGCATCCACACCAGACGCCCATCGGCCGCGATGTAGCGGTAGTCGTCGCTCACCCCAGTGCCCTGGCTCATCGCGGTCTGGAAATCCTTGTAGCAAGGCAAGTCCTTCACATAGTCAGGCGTGAGCGCGCCCATCGATGTGCCGACAAGCTTCGAAGTGTCGATCCCCACGAAGCTGGAAAACCGCGGGTTGACGGCCGTGATCAGCAGGTTACGGTCCACGGTGATTTCAAGCATCTCTGTGGACCTGCTCTGTTGCGCAGCCCTGAGCCCATGAAGCTCCCGTTTAAGTGCCTCGACCTCATCCCTAAGCGCTTTGTTGAACATGGCGATCCTCGTCATTGCGGATGACAACTGTTGGGATTGAACAGGCGCTGACGGGCAGCGCACACCGAGTGCTGCTTCACCTAACGTCAGGCTTGCCGCGGCTGACGCAACCATGCAGCCAGGTCATCTGCCGGGAGGGGCCTTGCGTAATAATAGCCTTGCCCTTGATCACAGCCCCATCCCCGTAGCACATGATGGTGCAGGTCCGTCTCCACACCCTCGGCCACCACCGTCAGGCGCAGGTCGCGCAGCAGGCTGACCAGCCCGCGCACGATGTGCCAGTCATTGCCGCCAGGCTGCAGTTCGGCCAGCAGGGAACGGTCGAGCTTCACGCTGGTGGCGGGGATTTTGCGCAGGTAGATCCAGTTGCTGTAGCCGCTGCCAAAATCGTCGATGCCGATCGAAATGCCCAGGGCGCGGAAGCGCTGGAGCTGTTCCTGCACGGCATCGAAGTCGGCTATCAGGGCGCTTTCGGTGAACTCGAGCTCCACCAGGCTCGGGTGCACCTGGTGTCGGGCAAGCGCTCGCGTGACATCTTCGTATAGCTGACCATCACCCAGATCGAGGGCCGAGATGTTCAACGAGACCTGCAACATCAGGTCGCTGGCCTGCCACTGGGCAATTTGACGGCACACCTGTTCCACCACCCAGCGAGTTATGCCGCGGATGGAAGCGGTGGTTTCCGCCAGCGGAATGAACTCTGCCGGGCTGATCACGCCCAGTTGCGGATGCGTCCAGCGCAAGAGCGCCTCGACCGCCACGCAGCGGTTGCTGCCAAGGTCGATCCTGGGCTGGTAGGCCAGGCTCAACTGGTCAGGTGCCAGCAGTGCGGCTTCCAGGGCATTGAGTATGGCGGTGTTGCGCCGCAGGTTGGCGTCCACCACCGGGTCGTACGCCAACCAGCGCTGATCGCTCTTGCGAGCGGTGTCGGTCATGCTGGCCATCAGGCGCAGGATATCCGGCGAGGCGCTGGCGTCCACGCCCAGCGTCAGGACGCTGATACCGACATCCGGCGTGACCGGTACGTGACCGCTGCGCAGTGGCCCACCGAGCGAAGCCACCAGCGTCTGAAGCCAACCAGCGAGAAAGCTGGTATCGCACGCCTCAATCACCGTCATGAAGCCCAGGGTACTGGCCCGATAAAGGCGGCAGCCGGGCGGAAGTGTTGTGAGCAGCACTTCTTTGACTGCCCGCATGAAATCGGTGAAAAACTCGATGCCCAGCGCCTTGAACAGTCGGTCCATACCCGCGGCCGACACCGGCTCGATGAACACAGCCACCTGGCCGGCCGTCACGGCACCTTCCTTGAAGTCCGTCTCGAAGCGCCGCCGATTGGGTAACCCGGTCATCGGATCGTAGAAGTTCTGCCGGTGGATCGACTGCAGGCGGGCCACCACCACTTTGGCGGCGTTGGTCAGCAGATTACGGTCGCGCTCCGACAAGGCTTGGCGCGTGGCATGGTCGATGATGCACAGCCCACCCAGGCTGACGCCTGGCCGAACGATCAGCGGTGCGCCAGCGTAGTAGCGAATGTGGGGGGCCGATTGCACAAGCGGATTATCCACCGTGCGCGGGTCCTGCAGCGTGTCGCAGATCTCGAGCACCGTTTCCTGGCGCAGGCCATGGGCGCAGATGGACATTTCGCGCGGCGTGCGGTCGTCGGCCATGCCGATCTTGGCCTTGAATACCTGGTAATCGCGGTCGACGATGCTGACCAGCGCGGTAGGGACGTCGAAGTGCGCACAGAGCATGTTGACGACGCCATTGAGCACCGGATCCTCTCCATTTGCCAGGTCCGATGTAAGGCGGTCCACTTCAACCAGGCGCAAGCGCTCGTCTCGAAGGGTCGTCAAGTTGTCCATGAAAGCTCCGGTCGCGGTAACAGCAAATTCTAGCCCAGAAGGCACATTGCCAGCTTAGCTGTGATCGGTTTCTCTCGACAATTGAGCCCCCCCACCGGCGGTCGGCCAAAAAATCTATTGGACGCCTGCGGTCAGCTAGCCTAAAAGGCTGTCAGCCGCGCTTGGCACGGCAGATCGCGTAGATGATGCTCAGCCTGTTACGGAGTCAGCCTTGGCCTGGTTCAAAGAAAGGATTACCGCCATCCTGCAACGCCTGCGACGTGCCGAACCGAGCACGGCCAGCCGCTACGTGGGCGCCGCGTTGATCATCGCTGCGTGCTCCCTGGCGCGCGCGCAGATGTCGCCTGCCGCGCTCCCCTACCTGTTTTTCATTCCTGGCCTGATGCTGATCGGGTTCTGGTTCGGCGCAGGTCCGTCCCTGCTGGGGTGCACCATGGCGGTGCTGATCGCCCAGTATTTTTTCATCGGGCCGCTGGGTTTCGATGCTGACTGGGCCACGTGGGCCAACAGCCTGAGTTTTGGCGTGGTGACCTTCGCCATGGCGGTGGTGTGTGCTTCGCTCAGGCGTAACCTGAGCGCCGTGGAACGGCTCAACGATACGCTCGAGCAGCAAGTGCAACACCGAACGGGGGAGCGCGACAGCCTGTGGAACGTGTCCCCCGACCTGATCTGCACGTTGTCCGAAAACGGCCAGGTGCTGTCGGTGAACCCGGCGTGGCAGGTAGAAACGGGCTTCACTGAAGAACAGCTCAAGACTGGGACGTTCTACAGTTTCATCTCCCCCGCACAATTGGCGAACGCGTTGCGCGAGCTCAACCACAAGCCCATCGTCGAGCTCGACACCCAGAGCGTGCGCAGCGATGGCCAACCCTTGCTGCTCAACTGGCGCATTGCCGGGTTCGAGGGCCGTTACTTCGCCGTGGCACGTGACGTCACCCAGTACCGCGAGCGGCAGCAGGCGTTCGAGCAGGTCAGCCAGCAATTGCAGCAAAGCCAGAAGATGGAAGCGCTCGGGCAGCTCACCGGCGGCCTGGCCCATGACTTCAACAACCTGCTGACCGTGATCACCGGCACGCAGGACATGATCGAGCAACGCCTGGCGCAAGGCCGGCATGACGAACTGGGCCGTTACCTGGCGTTGGCCAGAGCTGCCACTCGCAAGGCCAGCACCCTCACCCACCGCCTGCTGACCTTCGCCAGGCAGCAACCACTGGCCAGCACCACGGTCGATGTGGTGCTGCTGGTGGACGACATGAAAGAGCTGCTGGCCAGAACCCTTACACCCAAGATCGAGTTTCAGCTCAGCCCATATCCGGCGCCAGCCTTGTGCTACTGCGACGCCCATCAACTGGAAAATGCGCTGCTCAATCTGTGCATCAACGCACGTGACGCCATGCCCCAAGGGGGCCGTTTGCAGGTGCGGGTCAGCAAGGTGACAAGCGGCACGGCTGAGCTGGAGCAGCTTGGGCTACGCGCGGGCGAATACATTCAGGTAAGCGTCACCGATACAGGCCTGGGGATGCCGGCCAGCATTGCCGAGCGGGCCTTCGAACCCTTCTTCACCACCAAGCCGCTGGGGTCGGGCACGGGTCTGGGGCTTTCGATGGTCAGGGACTTCGCTCGCCAGGCGGGCGGCACGGCAGTGATCGAATCGGTCATGGGCAGCGGCACCACGGTCAGTCTGCTGTTGCCCGTCCACCTTGAGCCGGCCCCGTCCAGCGTCACAGCAATCACGCACGCCACCCTGACAGCCCGTACCGACAACCGCGGCAGTGCACTGGTGATCGAGGACGAGTGCGCGATCCGGGAGCTGGTCGGCGAAGCGTTGCAGGAGCTCGGTTTCGAGGTGATCGAAGTTACCCATCCTGCCGACGCGCTGCACCTGATCGAACAGTGCCAAGACCTGCAGCTTGTGGTGACCGACCTGGTCCTGCCCGGCGGCCTGACGGGAGACAACATCGCCCAAGGGGTGCGGGCGCTTGTGCCGGCAGTGCGGGTGCTGTTCATTTCAGGGTTGATCGAGGCGCCGGCCAGCCTTGCCGAGCAGCAGCCACATACGCGCTTGCTGCCCAAGCCCTTCACGCTCGGCCAGTTCAAGGCGTGCGTCGAAGGGATGTTCGGTGACCAGGATGCACCCCTGCTGCTGGACCAGGCCAAACGCCGCTAACACCATGGCCGACAAGCGTCACATACCTCAGGGCTGCGAATCTATCGACGCCAGAAACTGACGCGTCTGCCGGTTGGAGCGAAGGTGCACGACCCGGCACCCTGCAGGCGCCGTCGCCATCAGGTGCTTGATCTTGTCCTGTGAAGAATGCCGCGTGGACCAGATGAACCGGATGAAGCCAGGCAAATTGCGCAGCGATTCGGGGCAGTCGTCTGGCAGGTCCGGGCGTGTGCGGCCCAACTGGGTCAAGGTCCTGACCAGCACACGCCAAAATCGGACCGTCAGGGAACGGTCAATCCAGATAAGCATTTGGGCCCTGGCAAGACGGTTGTCCCAGGTCGCCGAATGCCCGCCCTCGAAGATCCACCGTTCGCGCGCCTCCACTTCATGGCACAGGCGGGTCTTTTCGTCCCGGCTGCGCTCGACCCAGCCGGGTAGCCAGTGAATGGTATCGATATGCACGACCGGCAAGCCGGTTCGCTCGCCCAGGTGGCGAGCCAGCGTACTCTTGCCGGCGCCCGGTTGACCAACGATCATGACGCGTTTCATGGGGACTCCTTTTCAACCCGCCATTTTGTACAGGAGGCCGGGGTTGTAAAGAAGTCTCCAAGCTGCGTGCCAATTGCGCGCAGCCCGCTGGGCGCTGAGCAGATTGTGGTGCATCACAATACGACGCTTGAGGGGGCGTTTTGTGAGGTGGTGTTGGGGCGAGATTGGACTTTCAGGTGATTAGTACGGTGATGCCTGCTTGGGCGGGCGTTACGAGAGCGCACGTATCGCGTCGAAAGAGGCCTGGCATCGCGCCCTGTTAGCTGTAGAGCAGGCAAGCCGATTACATCTGATCTAGGAAAGCGCGAATCGGTGACCGTCTGGATCAATGAATACGTAGCTCGCGGCCTATATCATCGGCCCCGAGTACGATCCAACGTGATGGTTGATGTGCGAATTTCTGATCGCTACAGCACGCCGTTGATATCTAACTCGAACCCGAACCACGGGACAATGCTGAATCTGATTCTGGACAAATAACGAGCATGGACAAAGCGCAACTGTTGTTGAATCAGGCAGGCAGCCTGGTGAGGGAGACAGAAGCCAAGCTCGCAGCAAGCGGTGAGCTTTTCAATATCTTCTCCATCACCCGAATCGAGCGGGCCGAAGTCAATACCCACTCTGCGATGATTGCAGAACTCTTGAACCCCAAGGGCCGCCACGGTCAGGGTGAATGCTTTCTCGAACTGTTCCTGGCGACAATGGGCTTCGACTACGAAGGCAGCATCAGCGACGCCAAGGTCAATAAAGAGCAGTTTTTTGCGGGCTACGGCCGTGTCGACGTAGTGATCCACCTGCGGGACCACCTCATCCTGATAGAAAACAAGATCGACGCCCCTGACGGCAAACAGCAACTTAAGCGGTATAACGACATTGGCAAGGCCTCACGCAAGCCGTGGCAGTTGTGGTACCTGACAAAAAAAGGCACGCAAGCGCACGCAAACAGTCACTGCGGCGTGAGCTACCGCCAACTGTCTTACCAGGAGCACATCCTCGGCTGGCTTGAGCAGTGCATCAGCATCTCGACCGCAACGCCGGCGCTTCAGCACGCGTTAATCCAGTACAAGCATCTGGTCCAGAAAATCACCGGGCAAACCATGACGCATACAACACGACACGCACTGATCGAACTTCTCATTGCCGGCGACAATTTGCAGGCCGCCGAAGCCATTGCCCAGGCACTGCCCCATGCGAAGGGGACGGTATTGTTTGGCTTCTTCAATGCAGTACGACATGGGTTGTCGGCACAATGCACACCGGTGTCAGCGCCGCCTGGCTTTTCTGGGCATGACTGCAGCGAGGAGAACTGCCGCAAATGGTTCTATCCCAAGGCGTCGAGATTGAAGCACGTGGGGCAGTTTTTCGACATTGGCGTCGATGGCATGCTGCTTAGAATTGAGGTTGCGTCTGAGGCGCTGCACTACGGGGTGGTGCTGATCACGGGCGGGAAGATGGCGAGCGAGGGTGAGTTATCTGAGCAGACGCTTTCATTGCCTTCATCGTTGATGTGGAGGAATTGGAATGCGTTTAAATGGTATTCCTGCCTGTATCAAGACAATGTTGCTAGCGGCATGGAGGGTTTGTCTGATGCTGGGCGGTTGGTCAGGGAGGTGCTGCGTGTGGTTGAGTTGATCAGATCGGGCGTGGTGGACCGGTCTGGGCTGCAGCTTGAAGGTGCATTGAGCTGAATCGCTGTTGGAGTTTGATACACCCGATAGATCGTTGGGGGCGGTCTGACGTCCCGGTGAGGCCGCTCCAGTGGTCGTGTGATGCCAGGGGTGACGGGATAGGCTGCTAGGCCGTTCTGAGTGAACAGCGTGGTGCACTGAGGCGGCTTTTGCGGGGGTTCCAGAGATTTTAGTGGCCTTCGCTGGATTCTGAAGTGGTGCCGGAGACAGGAATCGAACCTGCGACCTTCGCGTTACGAGTGCGCTGCTCTACCGACTGAGCTACACCGGCGTGTAGCGCAACGTACCACTGCTGCACCCGTTACGCAAACCTCTGTTTCCATTCGTTTATTGCGTCACCCTTACGGCGCGGCGCAGCCGTTGGGGGCGAGGTCGGTTTCGATGTCGGTAGTGCAGGCCCAACCGGTGGCTGAGCGGGTCAGGGTCAGGGCCTTGCCCAGCACGGTCGCGGGGGCGTCGACCAGGGTGCAGACGATGCGGCCACTGGCGTCGCTGGCCTTGCCGGTGGCGGTGATCGCGCAATGGGCGGTGCTGGGCTGGCCGCCGAGGCTGGCGACGTCGGTGACGTCGCGGCCTTCGTTCAAGCGCAGGTCCATTGCGGTTTTCAGGGCGCTGATCTCCAGCAGGCCGGCGGCGGCCTTGGAGCGGGCTTGGTGGTTGGTGTACATCGGTAAGGCGATGGTCGCCAGAATGCCGATGATCGCGACGACGATCATCAGTTCGATCAGGGTGATGCCGCGTTGCCCTTTCATGAACAATTTCCTTTTCGATACGCAGACTCAGTGAGGTCAGGCTTGCCTCGACCGGCAGCGGCGCAGTAGGCCTGAACAGACACCTTTTGTCACCCCTACCCGCTTGGGCTTTGCCCTCGCTGCACTACTCTAGTGACCATCGGAAAGGCGCGCCTTTCCAAGGACGAGGCAAGCTGTTTCCAGGCTTGTCACAGGGACGAAAAAGGACATGTGCATGACGTCATCTACGCATCTCTATACCTGGCAGGGCACGGACGCCAGCGGCGCACCCGTCAGCGGCCAGACCACGGGGCGCAGCCCGGCCTATGTACAGGCTGCGCTGATTCGCCAAGGCATCACGGTGGCGCGGGTGCGGCCAGCGGGTGGGCTGGCACTGACCTGGCCGCGTTGGCAGGCCAGGCCGGACACGGCGGGTTTCAGTCGGCAGCTGGCGACCTTGCTGCGAGCGGGTGTGCCGTTGTTGCAGGCGTTCGAAGTGATGAGCCGTAGCGGCTGCCCTGAGGGGCAGGCGGCTGTATTGCTAGCGTTGAAAAAAGATCTGGGCGCGGGGTTGGGATTGGCGGATGCCTTGCAACGCCACCCTCGCTGGTTCGATGGGCTGTACTGCAACCTGGTACGGGTGGGTGAGCAGTCGGGGACGCTGGATCGCCAGCTCGAACAGTTGGCGTGCATGCTGGAGCAGCGGCGCACGCTTGAGAAAAAGGTACGAAAGGCGATGGCCTATCCCATCCTGCTGTTGCTCACGGGGTTGGGGGTTTCGACCATCTTGTTGCTGGAAGTGATTCCGCAGTTCGAATCGATGTTCGTCGGCATGGGTACGGCATTGCCAGCCCTCACCCAGTGGGTGATAGACCTGTCGGCGGGGTTCGGGCAGGTGGCGCCCTGGGTGGCGCTGGTGGGGGGGCTGTTGGGCGTCGGTGGGCGCCAGCTGTATCGCCAGCATACACCGGCACGCCTGTGGTGCGCGCAGCAACTGCTAAGCATGCCGGTATTCGGAGCGTTGTTGGGGCAGGCTGCGCTGGCGCGGTTCGCCCGCAGCCTGGCGACCAGTTATGCGGCTGGGGTGCCGTTGCTGGACGCGCTGGGCACGGTGGCCAGGGGGTGTGGGAGTGAGCTTCACGAGCAGGCGGTGATGCGGTTGCGTCAAGCACTGGCGAACGGTCGGGCCCTCAATCAGGCGATGGCTGAGGAGCGCGTGTTCCCGCCCCTGCTGGTGCAAATGACGGCAATCGGCGAGGCCAGCGGGACCTTGGACCAGATGCTGGACAAGGCTGCGATCCATTATGAGGACCAGGTCAGCCAGGCCCTGGACCAGCTGGCCAGTCTGCTGGAACCGGCCATCGTGCTGGTGCTGGGAGTGCTTGTCGGTGGGCTGGTGGTGGCGATGTACCTGCCGATTTTCCAACTGGGTAGCCTGATCTGATATGACGGTCTGGACACTGCAGGGCATGGAGCCTGCGCACTTCATCGCCTGGGCCGCGCTGCTCGGTTTGCTGGCAGGCAGCTTCATCAATGTTGTAGCGCATCGTTTGCCGATCATGCTCAAGCGGCAATGGCGACGCACTGCGCAAGAGATACTGGAGCTACCCCCAACCTCGTCTGCGCGGTTCGATTTATGGTTACCCGGCTCCCATTGCCCTTTGTGCAAGCACGTCATCCGTGCGTGGGAGAACATCCCTGTGCTCAGTTACCTGGCACTCAATGGCCGTTGCCGGGGGTGCAAGGGACGGATCAGCGTGCGTTATCCCTTGGTCGAGGTGGCCAGTACCCTGTTGTCGATGGCCATTGCCTGGCGCTTCGGCCCGTCGGAGCAAGCGCTTTTTGCGCTGCTGCTGACCTGGTGCCTGCTGACGCTGAGCCTGATCGATGCGGATCAACAGCTGTTGCCCGACGTACTGGTGTTGCCGACAGTGTGGCTGGGGCTGATCGTCAATGCTGGCAATGTGTTCGCGCCACTTGGCGATGCGCTGTGGGGCGCCGTGCTGGGTTATCTAAGCCTCTGGACCGTCTACTGGGCATTCAAGTTGCTGACCGGCAAGGAAGGCCTTGGGTACGGTGACTTCAAATTGATGGCGCTCATCGGTGCCTGGGGTGGCTGGCAGGTGCTGCCCCTGACCCTCTTGCTGTCCTCGGTGGCGGGCACATTCATAGGGTTGTGCCTGATCGGGCTGCGCCGGCATGCCATGGGGGCGGCAATGCCCTTTGGGCCTTATCTGGCTATTGCGGGGTGGATTGCCGTGCTCTGGGGTGATGAAATACCCCCCTCCTACATGCAACTGCTTGGATTCCAATGAGCACAGCGGCCACAACACCCTGGATTCTCGGCCTTACCGGCGGCATCGGCAGCGGCAAGAGCGCCGCAGCCGAGCGCTTCGTCGAGCTTGGCGTGCACCTGGTCGATGCCGATCAGGCAGCGCGGTGGGTGGTCGAGCCCGGCCGCCCAGCCTTGGCGAGCATCGTCGAGCACTTCGGCCCTGCCGTGCTGCAGGCGGATGGGCAGCTTGACCGTGCCGCGCTGCGCCAGTTGATCTTCACCGACCCGGCGCAGCGCAAATGGCTGGAGCAATTGTTGCACCCGCTGATCGGCCAGGAGATTTTCAGTTACCTGGCCAAAGGGCAATCGCCCTATGCGGTGTATGTCTCGCCCCTGCTGATCGAGTCGGGGCAGTATAAGAAAACCCAGCGCGTACTGGTCATCGACGCCCCGCAGACCCTGCAGGTAGCACGCACCCTCGCCCGCGACCACACCAGCGCCGAGCAGGTGCAGGCCATTGTTCAGGCCCAGCTGCCGCGTGAAGAACGCCTGCGCCATGCCGATGACGTGGTGGTCAATGACGGCGACCTAGGTCACTTGCATGCGCAGATCGACCGACTGCACCACTTTTATCTGACTTTACGAGGAGGCCAGCCATGAGCCAGCCATTGACCGTCGATTGCCCGACCTGTGGCGCACCTGTGGAATGGAACGAGAAGAACACCTTTCGGCCGTTCTGCTCCGACCGCTGCAAACTGATCGACCTGGGCGCCTGGGCGTCCGAGGAGCACAAGATTCCCGGAGCCGAGGACTCGGAAGACGAATTGTATTCAGGGGATCTGGAGCCTCGTCACTGATCACTTTGGGAGATACACCAGCTAGATGCTGTGCAGCGAGGCATGGCTGTCAGCCACCGCCTTCCTTCCAGGGAGCCTGCAGGTATCGAGTACGGTTGAACGTCTCCAGCCATTCGGGGCAGAAGACCACCAGTGCGCTGATGACGGTTCCGTTGATAAACGCTTCGGGAAACATCATCAGCCACAGGTAGCCCACGAAATCACTCAGCCACTCCGGCATGGCGAACAGCCCATCGAGCCAGAGCAACCCCAGCGCGGCACTAAGGCAGACGACCACCGTCAGTGCCGCCGGGAAAAACCCTGAGCAAAAGATGTACACGAAAAGGTTTCGCGGCTGCGCGCGTTCCACCGCGATGGCACAGATTTCGGTGACCAGGACCGGCAGGCCGACCAACAGCAGGCCGTTGACCCCTAACGCAGTCAACTCCTGACGCCCGAGCAGCAGCAGGCCCACTTGCGCCATGAAGCCACCCAGAACTGCCAGCGGCCAGTCCAGCAGCAGGGTGACGGCGGTCATGCCGATGAAGTGGTAGGACACGCCCGTGTCGAAATCACGCCGAACCAACCACAGCGCGAACAACCCGACCACGGTGCCGAACAGCAAGTGCTGGCGCCGCCGGTCGGTGACCAGCTCGACCCAGCGGGCCTGACTGGTGGCCCAGGCGAGCAGCGGCACGTAGCCGAGCCAGCCAACGGTCAGCGTTGTTCCCGACAGCACCTGCGCGCTGATCATGTAGGAATAACCTCAATCAATGCATGGACAAAGGCGAGTCTACACGTATTGCCCAAGTATCAGCGTGTCCCTACACCACAAGCATGCAATTCATTGATTCAAGGCGCGATCAACACCTGATCGTCATCAAATTACAGCTAAGCTTGCTTCATGGATGATTCCGATTACCTGCGCCTGCTGACCATCCAGGCCGAACAAGCCAATGCGTTTCTGTCCAATGCCCGCAAATGGGAGCGTGAGCGTTGGGTCTGCCAGCGCCTGCTGCAAGGCCTGAACATCGCGTATCGCAACGACGACTTCACACCCGCTGGCCAGGAGCCGCCTGACGTATTGTTCCGCGATGCGGCCTTCGAGGTGTTCTTCGTGCTGGACGAGGGTCGCCGGCTTAACGATGAATGGCGAGAAGAGCTGCAACGCAGGCGCAGCGCCTTTTCACTGGCGCAACTGGTGCGACGCGAAGCGCGCCCTCGCCGCATCAGTGCCACCGAGTTGCTGGGCAGGCTGGCACCTACCCTGCGCAAGAAAGCGCACAACTACCGTGAGCGCGGGCTGGACCTGAACGAGCTGGACATCATTGCCTTCGCCAGCCTCAAGCGCGAGGTGCTGGACCTCAACACCCACTTCCCGCCGCCCACCGAGTATTTGCGCCAGGGCTGGCGCTCGCTGTCGCTGGTCGGGCCAACCTTTGCCCGGGTGTTGTTCGCTCACCCGGATGCGCCGGACTTTCTTCGCGGCAACCTGGGGCGCAGCATCGTCTTCGATGTGGGGATCAGCCTTTGATCCTGTGCAGTGATCGTTTGCGATGACGTACACTCGGCGGCGCGGATAGAAAGCATTATCATTTGTTACAGCCGCGTGAGCGACCACTGTAGCGTTTGCCCCTGCACGAACGTCTATCCGTAGAGGCCCAGCATGACCCACGCCTGAACCCTGCGTGTCAGCCAGTGTCGATGATGACCTGCAAGCCCTGCATACACTGGGGTCGAGCATCTCGCCACCCCCGCTGTCTTGGGTTTGGCGCCCGTTGAGTGGACCGGAGCTATGAGCTGCCTTGCGCTCGCCCTCCCCTCTTACCCCGTGCGGCCGGCCCGTTGGGCCAAGAATTCCGTAAACCTTATGAGATATTCCCATGACTCATCGCATCGTGATTGTCGGCGGCGGCGCCGGCGGCTTGGAATTGGCTACCCGCCTGGGCAAGACCCTGGGCAAGCGCAAGCAGGCTGACATCACCCTGGTGGACACCAACCTCACCCATATCTGGAAACCGCTGCTGCACGAGGTGGCCGCCGGCTCCTTGAACTCCTCCGAAGACGAACTGAACTACGTGGCGCAAGCCAAGTGGAACCACTTCAACTTCCAACTGGGGCGCATGAGCGGCCTGGAGCGTGAGAGCAAGCGGATCCAGTTGGCTGCCACGCTCGATGAAGACGGCCGCGAACTGCTGCCCGCGCGTACCCTTGCCTACGACACCCTGGTCATCGCCGTGGGCTCGAACACCAACGACTTCGGCACCTTGGGTGCGGCGCAGCATTGCCTGTTCCTGGACACGCGCAAGCAGGCTGAACGCTTCCACCAGCAACTACTCAACCATTACCTGCGCGCCCACGCAGGCGATGTGGCCAGTGAAAAGATCAGCGTAGCCATCGTCGGTGCCGGTGCCACGGGCGTGGAGCTGGCTGCCGAGCTGCATCACGCGGCCCATGAACTGGCGGCCTACGGCCTGGACCGCATCCAACCGAAAGACATGCACATCACCTTGATCGAGGCAGGCCCGCGCGTGCTGCCGGCACTGCCGGAGCGCATCAGCGTGCCCGTGCATCAGACCCTTGAGAAGCTGGGGGTGAAGGTAATGACCAACGCGGCCGTCAGCGAAGTGACCGCCGAAGGTCTCAAGACCAAAGACGGCGAAGTGATCCAGGCCAGCCTGAAGGTCTGGGCAGCGGGCATCCGGGCGCCGGGTTTCCTGAAGGAGATCGATGGCCTGGAGACCAACCGCATCAACCAACTGGTCGTACGGCCCACCCTGCAAACCACCCGTGATGACGCTATTTTTGCCTTCGGTGACTGCGCCGCCTGCCCGCAGCCAAACAGCGATCGCAACGTACCGCCCCGGGCGCAGGCGGCCCACCAGCAGGCGTCGATGCTGGCGCAGAGCATCAAGGCGCGCCTTGAGAACAAGCTGCTGCCGACCTACCAGTACAAGGATTATGGCTCGCTGGTGTCGCTCTCGCGCTTCTCGGCCGTGGGTAACCTGATGGGTAACTTGATGGGCAGTGTGAAGCTCGAAGGCTGGCTCGCAAGGATGTTCTACGTGTCGCTGTATCGTATGCACCAGATGGCGTTGTACGGTTTCTTCCGCACGGCCCTGATGATGCTGGGCAGCAAGATTGGTCGCGGCACAGAACCACGGCTGAAGTTGCACTGACCTGGCTGCTGGCTGGGTGCACTCGCAGGCGCCCGGCTAGCGTCGCGTCCGAACGATTTCCTCGGCTGCCAGACGGCCGAGGTGGGGCGCTAGCACGATTCCAGGATGTGCCACCAAGGCGTACACCCCCTCGACGCCCGGAAGGTAACCCATCACAGGCTTGCCTTCCGGGCTCATCGGTCGGTGCCCGATACTGACCGCGCGCAGCGAAAGCGCCGTGGCGCCGATGAACATCTGCCGGATGGCTTTTGTGGTGCGCTCGACCAAGGCTGGCAACCCTGCCTCACCCTCGGCAGGCGCTTCTTCGGCGCAGGCCACGCCCCCTTCCAATGCCGGGCGTAACTCCAAGCCATTACCGTAGACCAGGTGCCGCACTACACCGGCTGGCGCCGCGAAGCGCATCAGTACAGCTGGCCGGGTAAGCAAGGGCAAGGGCAGACCGACACCTGCTGCAAGGCCGATTGCGGCACCGGCATTGGCCAGCACCACGGTATCGGCGGCGTAGGTTTGCGTTGCGCACCTGGCGGCCGTCACGCGTCCGTTGTGCGTCTCTATGCCATCGACCCGCCGGCCGTAGAGAACCTCTGCCCCGGCTTGCTCGGCGCCGCTCAACAGCATTTTCGCCAAGGCAACAGGTTCCACGGCAAAATCGTCCGGCGCCCAAGCGGCCAGTGCGGGTGGCGTGATCATGCACGGCTCAAGGGCGCTTATCTGCTGGGCGTCCAGTGGTTGAAGGTTTACGCCGGCAGAGCGTTGCTGGTCGATGAGGGCGGCCGTTTGCGCATCGTTGTCCAACCACACCATGGCGCCACGGGCGGCAATCGGCAAAGGCCCGAGGTCAAGCGCCAGCCGGTTGAAGTCGGCGATGGCCTGCAATGTGGAGGAAAATGCCGCCGGGTTGTCCGATGCACTGGCGCTGGCAGTGCCTACCCAGCCATATGACCAACGGGTAACGCCACTGGCGGCTCGAGACCCTTGCTCCAGAACAGTGACCCGAGCACCGAGCCTTGCAAGGTGCCACGCAATGGAAGCACCCATGATGCCTCCACCCACGACCACGACACTTGATGTGTTGGCTCCCATGCCAATAGGTCCCCAGACTGCGAAAGACACAGGCCAGAATAGCGGATTTGCGGGAAAATACAGGGCTTAGAAAAACCGAGGCAAAAGAAAAAGGGCATCTCATTCGAGATGCCCTTCTTACATGGTGGGTCGTGTAGGATTCGAACCTACGACCAATTGGTTAAAAGCCAACTGCTCTACCAACTGAGCTAACGACCCGGAAAATGGTCGGGGTGAGGGGATTCGAACTCCTGACATCCTGCTCCCAAAGCAGGCGCGCTACCGGACTGCGCTACACCCCGAGATTGGCTCCGCGACCTGGACTCGAACCAGGGACCCAATGATTAACAGTCATTTGCTCTACCGACTGAGCTATCGCGGAACTGAACTTCGGTACAACCTTACATCTTCGAAGCTTGTGTTAACTTCGGTCTCTTTGGCTATCCGCTTTCGCGTTATCGCTGCTGAGGCCGGCTATTCTACATTCTTCGTTTTGCTTGTCAACCACTTTTTTTCATTCAACTTACTGATTTCTAAGTTGTTTTGCGGTCACCGGTGTCGCTGGTGATTCGCTTAGTGCCTGACAACGCGGCGTATATTAGGGCCACTCGATTGATCATGCAAGCATAAATTTCAAAAATTTCAGCAAGTTATCTTGGATTAGCGCAAAGGCCCGGATTTACGGGGGTTGGCTGGGCTCGTCGATGACAGCATAAGGGTTGTCGGGGCCGTTTTGCGGCCCATCGCGGCACGAGGCCGCTCCTACCCTGACCGCATGATGCCTGATGCATCAGGATTTGGAGCGACATTGCCGAGGCGCCGGACCAGCCGCGATGGGCCGCGAGACGGCCCCAACAACTTAACGTCACGCAAAGACGATCTCGTCGCCTTCCACCGTGGCAGTGATCGCCGTACCTGGCACGAACTTGCCCGACAGGATCAACTGCGCCAGCGGGTTTTCGATCCAGCGCTGAATCGCGCGCTTGAGCGGCCGCGCTCCATACACCGGGTCGTAACCCACGGCGATCAGCTTGTCCAGGGCTTGCGGGCTCAAGCTCAGCGAAAGCTCGCGCTCCATCAAACGGCTGCGCAGCCGTCCCAGCTGGATCTCGGTAATGCCGGCGATCTGCTCGCGGCCCAGCGGTTCGAACACCACCACTTCGTCGATCCGGTTGATGAATTCGGGACGGAAGTGCGCGCCCACCGCATCCATCACGGCAGCACGCTGCGCCTCGCGATCGCCCACCAACTCCTGGATCTGTGCCGAGCCGAGGTTGGACGTCATCACGATGACCGTATTGCGGAAGTCCACGGTGCGGCCGTGGCTATCGGTCAAGCGTCCGTCTTCCAGTACCTGCAACAGCACGTTGAACACGTCGGGGTGAGCCTTCTCTACCTCGTCGAGCAGCACCACCGAGTACGGCTTGCGGCGCACGGCCTCGGTCAGGTAACCGCCCTCCTCGTACCCCACATAGCCTGGTGGTGCACCGATCAGCCGCGCCACGGAGTGTTTCTCCATGAACTCGGACATATCGATACGCACCATGGCCTCCTCGGTATCGAACAGGAATTCGGCCAGCGCCTTGCACAGTTCGGTCTTGCCCACGCCGGTCGGGCCGAGGAACATGAACGAGCCGCTGGGCCGGTTAGGATCGGACAAGCCTGCCCGGGACCGGCGCACCGCGTTGGCCACGGCGGTAACGGCTTCGCTCTGGCCAATCACACGCTGGTGCAGCAGCGCTTCCATTTTCAGCAGCTTTTCGCGCTCGCCTTCCAGCATCTTGGACACAGGGATGCCCGTCCACTTGGAAACCACTTCGGCGATTTCTTCCTCGGTCACCTTGTTGCGCAGCAATTGGTTATCGGTCTTGCCGTGCTGGTCGACCATCTGCAGGCTGCGCTCCAGGTCCGGGATTACCCCGTACTGCAGCTCAGCCATGCGGCTCAGGTCGCCTTTGCGGCGGGCGGCCTCAAGTTCCTGACGCGCTTGCTCGATCTTTTGCTGAATCTGGGCCGAACCCTGCACTTCAGCTTTTTCCGACGCCCAGATCTCTTCGAGGTCGGAATATTCACGCTCAAGGCGCTCGATTTCCTCGGTCAGCTTCTCCAAGCGCTTCTTGGCAGCCTCATCCTCTTCTTTCTTGAGCGCCTGGGACTCGACCTTGAGCTGGATCAGACGGCGGTCGAGACGGTCGAGGACCTCAGGCTTGGAGTCGATTTCCATCCGAATACGGCTGGCTGCCTCGTCGATCAGGTCGATGGCCTTGTCAGGCAACTGACGATCGGTGATGTAGCGGTGGCTGAGCTTGGCCGCCGCGATGATGGCGCCGTCGGTGATGGCCACCTTGTGGTGCACTTCATAGCGTTCTTTCAGCCCACGCAGAATAGCGATGGTGTCCTCTTCGCTAGGCTCCTCCACCAGCACCTTCTGGAAGCGACGTTCCAGGGCCGCGTCCTTCTCGATGAACTGGCGGTACTCGTTCAAGGTGGTGGCGCCTACGCAATGCAGTTCACCACGGGCCAGGGCCGGCTTGAGCATGTTGCCCGCATCCATGGCACCCTCGCCTTTACCGGCGCCGACCATGGTGTGCAGTTCGTCGATGAACAGGATCACCTGCCCTTCCTGCTTCGACAGTTCGTTGAGCAGGCCTTTGAGGCGCTCTTCGAATTCACCCCGGTACTTGGCGCCGGCAATCAGGGCCCCCATGTCCAGGGCGAGCAAACGCTTGCCTTTCAGGCCATCTGGCACTTCACCGTTGATGATGCGCTGGGCGAGGCCTTCGGCAATGGCGGTCTTGCCCACGCCGGGCTCACCGATCAGCACGGGGTTGTTCTTGGTACGGCGTTGCAGCACCTGGACGGTGCGGCGGATTTCGTCGTCACGGCCGATCACAGGGTCAAGCTTGCCTTCTTCGGCACGCTTGGTCAGGTCGACGGTGTACTTGTCCAGTGCCTGACGCGATTCCTCTGCGTTGGCATCGTTCACGGCCGCACCACCGCGCAGGTTGTTGATGGCGTTCTCCAAGGCTTTCTTGCTCACGCCCTGGCTGAGCAGCAACTTGCCCAGCTTACTGTTCTCATCCATGGCCGCCAACACGACCAGCTCGCTGGAAATGAACTGGTCACCCTTTTGCTGGGCCAGGCGGTCTGCCTGGTTGAGCAGGCGTGCCAGATCCTGCGACATGTTCACGTCGCCCGTGGGGTTCTGGATTTTCGGCAGTTGATCAAGTTCCTTGACCATCGCCTGACGCAGGCTATTGATGTCGAAGCCGACCTGCATCAGCAGTGGCTTGATAGAGCCACCCTGCTGTTCGAGCAAGGCCTGGAGCAAGTGGACAGGCTCGATAGCGGGGTGATCCATGCCAACGGCCAGGGATTGCGCATCGGATATTGCAAGCTGGAGCTTGCTGGTCAAACGGTCTATTCGCATGATGTTCCTTCCTGTAAAGGGCAGGTCGGAGCGATGGACAGCGCCTGTTTATGAAGAAACCTGCCTGAGATGTCTTATAGATAAGGCTGATTCTGGAAGATTCAAGCGTAGCGGGGTTGACGGAGGTCAAGCTGTTGGATTTGCACCGGTGTAAAGGCAGGTGCGGCCCATTGCTAGCGCGGCGCCAGCCACACCAAGGAAGCGAAACGCCCACCTTGCGGGGTACGCCGATAGGAGAAGAACCGCTCGTCGCTCACCGTGCATAAGCCGCCACCGTAAACAGCCGTGACCCCACGGGCTGCCAGGCGAATACGGGCCAGGGCGTAGATATCGGCCATCAGCTTGCCGGGTCGCTCACCGTCGACGAATGCCCGCGCGGCCTCCGGGTGCACCGCAGTAAAGGCATCACGCACTTCCAGGCCCACTTCGAACGCCTGGGGCCCAATCGCCGGGCCCAGCCATACCAGCACCTGAGCCGGTGGTACGTCCAAGCGATCCAGGGTGGCTTCCAGCACGCCCCCGGCAAGCCCGCGCCAGCCCGCATGGGCTGCCGCCACCTGCGTACCGGCCTGGTCACAGAAAAGTACAGGCAGGCAATCGGCGGTCATCACCGTGCAGGCGATGCCTGGCCGGTCGGTCCAGCTGGCATCGGCTTCGACCACGCGGGAGGGGTCGGCATCGACGACGGCCAAGCCGTGCACCTGCTTGAGCCAGGCGGGCTGGATGTCGAACTCGCCGCTCAGGCGCAGACGGTTCTGGGCAACGGCCGCAGGGTCGTCCCCCACATGGTCACCCAGGTTGAAGGTATCGAAAGGCGGCAGGCTGACGCCGCCCTGGCGGGTGGTGACGCAGGCGCGAACCGAGGCTGGCGCAGGCCAGTCCGGTGTCAGCAGCGACTGCGTCAGGCCACTCATCCGATGAAACTCTCGCGATCCTGGTTGAGCAGCGACAGCAGCCAGACGAAATCATCGGGCAGTGGCGATTCCCATTCCATGCGCTCGCCCGTCGCCGGGTGCACCAGTGCCAGGAAGCGTGCGTGCAGGGCCTGACGCGGGAAGGTCTTGACCGCCTCGACCATGGTCGGGCTTGCCGCAGGCGGGATGCGGAAGCGCCCGCCGTAGGTCTGGTCACCGACCAGGGGGAAGCCGACGTGGGCCATGTGCACGCGAATCTGGTGGGTACGGCCGGTTTCGAGCTTGACCCGCACGTGAGTGTGCGACCGGAAACGCTTGAGCACACGGTAGTGGCTGACCGCTGGCTTGCCACCGTCTGTGACAGCCATGCGCTGGCGCATGCCGCCGTGGCGACCGATGGGGGCGTCGATCTTGCCACCGGCAGTGACCACGCCCACCACGATGCATTCGTAGATACGGCTGACCGAGCGCTTCTGCAACTGGTCCACCAGGTGGGTTTGCGCCTGCAAGGTCTTGGCCACGACCATCAGGCCGGTGGTGTCCTTGTCCAGGCGGTGGACGATGCCGGCACGTGGCACGTTGATGATGTCGGGCACGTGATGCAGCAAGGCGTTGAGCAAGGTACCGCTGGCATGGCCGGCAGCCGGGTGCACCACCAGGCCCGCAGGCTTGTTGATGACCAGGATCTGGTCGTCTTCATAGACGATGTCCAGCGCAATGTCCTCGGCCTCCCATTCGCCCTGGGCTTCCTGCTCGGCTTCCAGGGCCAGCACGGCACCGCCATGCACGGTGTCACGCGGGCGCAGTACAGCACCGTCGACCGTCAGACGGCCATCTTTGATCCAGGCCGTCAGCCGCGAGCGCGAATACTCGTCGAACAGTTGGGCGGCGACCTGGTCGAGGCGTTGACCGCCCAGTTCGGACGGGACCTCTGCGCTAAGTTGAATGATCTCGGACATGCTCGATTCAGTGGGCGCACAGCCTTTGGTTTCAGCTGCGAGCTTGTGGTTAAATACGGCTTCTTTTGTCCCGGGGTTGGCCGGGGCGCTCATCATAACAGGACGGCCCCGCCCAAGACAGCGGCCGTCAAAGGGACGCAAGCCGCCATGCAAGTGAAACACCTGCTGCTGATCGCCATCCTCGGGCTCACCGCGGCCTGTTCCTCTAATAAGGAAGTCATCGACGAGAACCTCAGCGAGGCCGAGCTGTATCAGCAGGCCCAGGCTGACCTGGACAATTCCAGCTACACCAGCGCCGTGAACAAGCTCAAGGCCCTGGAGTCGCGATACCCGTTCGGCCGCTATGCCGACCAGGCGCAGCTGGAGCTGATCTACGCCAACTACAAGAACTCGGAGCCGGAGGCTGCCAAGTCGGCTGCCGAGCGCTTCATCCGCCTGCACCCGCAGCACCCGAACGTCGACTACGCCTACTACCTCAAAGGCCTGACCTCCTTCGACCAGGACCGTGGCCTGCTGGCGCGCTTCCTGCCGCTGGACATGACCAAACGCGACCCGGGCGCGGCACGCGACTCGTACAACGAGTTCGCGCAGCTCACCAGCCGTTTCCCCAACAGCCGTTACGCCCCGGACGCCAAGCAGCGCATGATTTACCTGCGCAACCTGCTGGCCTCCTATGAAATCCACGTGGCCGACTACTACCTCAGCCGTCAGGCATACGTGGCTGCCGCCAACCGTGGCCGCTACGTGGTGGAGAACTTCCAGGAAACGCCTTCGGTTGGCGACGGCCTGGCGGTGATGGTCGAGGCGTACCAGAAGATGCACCTGGACGACCTGGCTGCCACTAGCCTCGAGACCCTGAAGCTCAACTACCCGGACCACCCGAGCCTGGCCGATGGCGAGTTCCAGCCCAAGCAGACCGAGTCTGACGGTCGCGGCTGGCTGTCCAAGGCTACGCTGGGCCTGATCGAAACCGACACCCCGCTGCCACCGGGCCAGACCCGCGCCAACCAGGACGTGATCAAGCAGTTCCAGGATGCGCGTGACGAAATGCCCAAGGAGCTGCTGCCCAAGGACGAAAACGGCGACCCGATCGAGCCACCAGGGCCCAAGGAAGCCAATAGCAACCGCTCCTGGTTCAGCTACATGACCTTTGGTCTGTTCGACTGATTCGGGCGTTGCATGAAAGGGAGGTCCTGGACCTCCCTTTTTTATTGCCTGCGCCCTAGACTGTCATCCTCTTTCATTCGACAAGCTGAACACCATGGTTCGCCTACTTTTCTGGATCGTCCTGATCGCCGCCGCGTTCTGGCTGTGGCGCAAATTCAAACTCAGCCAGCAACCGCGTCAAGAGGCCAAGCTCGACGCGCCTCTGAAAATGGTTCGCTGCGCGCATTGCGGCGTGCACCTGCCCACCGACCAAGCACTGGCGCAGGGCAACACCTGGTATTGCAGCCAGGCGCACTTGCAGCAGGGGCCTGGCCGCCAGGGCTGATCAGGCGGTTAGCCAAGACGCCCATGGGGGGCGTAGGGTGCCGGGTCGATGATGGGCTCGGCGCCATTGAGCAAATCGGCCAGCAGTTGGCACGAGGCTGGCGCCAGCACCAGCCCGTTTCGATAATGGCCGCAGTTCAGCCATAACCCATCAAAACCTGGCACCGGCCCGATAAACGGAACGCCTTCAGGCGAACCTGGCCGTAGCCCGGCCCAGTGGGCCACCACGGGCGCGCCATCCAGGCCGGGCAGCAGATCCACCGCCGATGCCTTGAGGCTTGCCAGCGCCTGATCGGTGGGGGTCTTGTCGTAGCCGGCATGCTCCAGCGTGCTGCCTACCAGAATGTGCCCATCCCGGCGCGGAATGGCATAACGGCCTTTGGCAAGCACCATGCTTGGCAGAAAATCTTCAGCGCATTTGAACAGGATCATCTGCCCTTTCACCGGCTCGACCGGAAGCTCAAGGCCCAGGTGGCGTAGCAGTTCGCCGCTCCAGGCGCCGGCACTGAGTACGACTTCGTCGGCGGCCAGCTCGCCTTCAGCGGTGCTCACCCCAACGATACGACCGTCCTGCTGCACAAAACCCGTGATCTGGCAGTGCTCACGCACACTCACATTGGGTAATGCCAGCAACGCTGCCTTCAGCGATTTGACCAGGCGTGGGTTGCGCACATTGGCCACGCCTTCCATGTAGAGGGCCCGCTCAAAGCCTGGCCCCAGCACAGGGACTGCGTCGTACACCGCCGAAATGTCCACGGCGCTCAGCGGGCGCTGCTCACGGCTCGCCCAAGCCAAGGCCTGGGCTTGATCATCCAGGTCGAGCCAGTAAAGCCCGGTGGTATGCACTTCAGGGTCCAGGCCCGTGCTGGCGAACAGGCGCTCGCCCAGCTGTGGATAGAAGTCTTGCGACCAATGCGCCAGGGCGGTCACTGCCGGGCTGTAGCGCCACGGATACAGGGGTGAGACGATACCGCCCCCGGCCCAGGATGACTCGCGGCCTACCTCGCCCTGGTCGCATATCACCACCTGGTCAACGCTCGCCGCCAGGTTGAATGCCGTCAGCAGGCCAATGACCCCGCCACCGACCACCACTACTTGCTTGCTCATCTGTCGATTCAACACCTGAAGTAAAAAACCGCGATGCACCGGGCACCTGTGACCGTTCAGCCTCCCCAGCAGCGCGCGCTGTCGCTGGCGCCGTGGTTGCGCCCTACCCCAGCTTGATCAAGCTCGAAATCGCCACAGCGGTCTTCGGCCATGAGCCCTGTGGGCAAACGTCGGGCACGCAGGGTGAAGGTCTGGTCCTCGCGCAGCGCTTGCAGGCTGTAGTAGCGGTTGCCCGAAGGCAGACTCGGGTCGCCTTCGGCATACTGGCCAGTAAGCAAGCGATGGCGTTCCAGGCGCAATGCGGCATCTTGCAACAGGGCGACCACCTCGTGGCGCGCTGCCTGCCGCAGGTGGTCGTTGTAACGGGGGTAGGCAATGGCTGCCAGAATGCCGGTGACGGCCAGCACAATCAACAGCTCGATCAGGCTAATGCCTTGCTGCATGTCAGTCTCCTCTGAATCTTTGTCGCCACGCCATGCGGACAAGCTCACCGCCATCGTTGGCATACACCGCTTCCACTGCCTGCCGCGGATGACTTCGCTGGCTGACCGCGGTGACCCGGAACACGGTCACTGGTCGCCCCATCGGGATAGCCACGGCGCGTTGCGTAGTACCCAGGTTCTGCACCTGAAAAAAACCTTCCGGCCCGGCTTGCCAGGCCCCGGCCAGGCGATGAGGCTGCTCAGGCGGCAGACACACTTCACACGGCGGTGGCGGCGCCTGCACGATCGATTGCTTGCCAACCGCCAATGTGGCTTCGGCCTGCTCGAAGGCCAGCTGACCTTCTTTGAACAGGCCTACCATTTGCGTTTCAACGGCGGCTGCACGTAGCGCCGAAGTGCTCAGCCCCCCCAACAAAAGGCTCAGCACCAACGCCAACAGCAGCACCACCCCCCGCTCACGTGTCATGGCTCGCCCCCGTTGCGGCGGGCCACACTGACAACGTACTGCTGCTCCAGCGCCAACAAAGGGTCGAACAGATTCAAGTGCAGGTCGATGCGCTGGCCATCGTCCGCAGCCACCACGTGCAGACGGCGCACATGCTCAAGCAGGGGCTGGGTGCTGCTGCCACGGGTGAAGTACAGGGTATCGTCCCTGACGGCGTAACGATGCCGGGTGATGGGGATGGCCATCAGCGGCGCGGCGGCGTGGGCATGTCCAAGATGTACTTTGGCGTATCCGACGCAGTCAGTGAGCAGGGTCCATTGGGGCTTGAGCGAATGGCCCGGAAGGTCGGCCACTACCACCGTAAGGCTTGATTCCTCGACTTCCAGTGGTCGGCTAAAGGCGGCAAGGGTGTCGCCGTCCGGCAGATCAGCAGGCTCTAAGCGCAGGCAGCCGAACATGCCAGCCATGCGGACGTCCTGGGCCATGCGCAATAGGGCCAGCCGTGCATCTTCCTGCATGCGCAGCGCAGCCGCTTGCAACTGCCACGCCCGGTGGGCAGAGGTGAACAACTGGCTGGCGCCGGCCAACAGCATCAACCCGAGTGCCAGCGCCAGCAGCAGTTCGAGCAATCCGACCCCGTTTTGCCGAAGCCTCATGGCAGCGCCTGCTCATGTGCACTGGCAGATGCCAGCACCGCCTGCGCCTGCTGCCGAGCGTCATGCGTGGCCTGCAAAGCCTGCATGTGCAGCGCCGCTGCGGCAAACATGCCCACGGCAATCACCACCATGGCCAACAGCGTTTCCAAGAGCGTCATGCCCCGTTGCGTTACCTGCATCCCTGCAGCTCCTGCGACTTTTCATGCGTTGTCGATGTACGCCTGCCACTGGAAGGGTGACCCCGCGTGCGTGAAGCTAAAGCCAAGCACGCCCAAGGAGAAATGCACGGTGAAGCAACAGGGAGTAACACTGATACAAACGGTGTCGGCGCTGGCGGTGCTCGCTGTCCTGACGCAGCTTGGGGCGCCTGCCTACGTCAAGCTCAGCGATGACCTACACCGTGCTGCCGTCACGCGGGACTTGGCGCAAACGCTGCGTAGCGCACGCGGGCACGCCATGCTGTTGGGTGAGGATGTGCGGGTGCAGGCGCTCGACGATGCGTGGGGCAACGGATGGCGAGTGATGCTGGTGCAGGATTCGCGGGTGCTGCGTGAACAACGCCTGCGCCGGCCTCTGCAGATCGCCGCGAACCTGGGTACGACGATGACGTTCACGGCCATGGGCCTGCCAGTCAACCCTGCCGGCAACTGGCTGGCGGCGACTTTCGAGGTATGCACGCGCTCGGCCGGCACCAGCCAGCATCAAGTGGTGATGGCGTCCAGCGGCAGGGTCCGGGTATCGAATGAAATCCGCGATAGTCGAAGGTGCACAGATGCTGGGGCCTGAGCGTTTATGGATAAACGCTCAGGCCCGCGCAGGCGATCAGATCAATGAGCGCACACGCAGCTCTTTGGGCATCGAGAAGGTGACGTTCTCTTCACGCCCGTCCAGCTCTTCGGCACCCGTAGCGCCCCATGCCTTGAGCTGTTCGATGACGCCGCGCACCAGCACTTCCGGCGCGGACGCGCCTGCGGTGATGCCGATGCGGCCAACCTGGTCGAACCAGGCCCGCTGCAGGTCTTCAGCACCGTCGATCAGATGGGCCGGGGTGCCCATGCGCTCGGCAAGTTCACGCAGCCGGTTGGAGTTGGAACTGTTGGGGCTGCCGACCACTAGGACCACATCACACTCGTCGGCCAGTTGCTTCACGGCATCCTGGCGGTTTTGCGTGGCGTAGCAGATATCGTCCTTGCGCGGCCCGCCGATGTTGGGAAAGCGCGCACGCAGCGCGTCGATCACGCGGCTGGTGTCGTCCATCGACAGGGTAGTTTGCGTCACGAATGCCAAGTGGTCAGGGTCTTTCACCTGCAGATTGGCCACATCGTTCTCGTCTTCTACCAGGTAGATGGCCCCGCCGTTGCTGGCGTCATACTGCCCCATGGTGCCTTCGACTTCCGGGTGCCCGGCATGGCCAATCAGGATGCACTCACGGCCATCGCGGCTGTACTTGGCCACCTCGATGTGCACCTTGGTGACCAACGGGCAGGTGGCATCGAACACCTTCAGGCCGCGCCCACCGGCTTCCTGACGCACGGCCTGGGAAACCCCATGGGCGCTGAAGATGACGATGACATCGTCCGGCACCTGATCGAGCTCCTCGACGAAAATGGCGCCACGGCTGCGCAGGTCTTCGACGACGAACTTGTTGTGCACCACTTCGTGACGCACATAGATGGGCGGGCCGAACACTTCCAGCGCGCGGTTGACGATTTCTATTGCCCGGTCGACCCCCGCGCAGAAGCCGCGCGGGTTGGCGAGTTTGATTTGCATGATCGGCTCCAGGCCTACAGGGCCTTCACCTCGAGGATCTCCACCTCGAAGGTCAGGGTCTTGCCAGCCAGTGGGTGATTGAAGTCGATGGTCACCTGATCGTCGTCGAAGGCCTTCACCACGCCCGGCAGTTCGGCGTTGGCGGCGTCCTTGAAAATGATCAGCAAGCCATCGGACAGCTCCATGCCTTCGAACTGGGACCTCGGCATAACCTGCACATTCTGTGGGTTAGGCTGGCCGAAGGCGTTCTCCGGGGCAACCTCCACGGTACGCTTGTCGCCAGCCTTGAAACCGAACAGCGCGGCCTCGAAGCCCGGCAGCAGGTTGCCGTCGCCCACCTTGAAGGTGGCAGGTGCCTTGTCGAACGTGCTGTCGACCGTGTCACCGTTTTCCAGGTGCAGGGCGAAATGCAGGGTGACTTCGGTGTTCTGGCCGATACGAATGTCAGTCATGGACCGGCTCCTCGGATTTCTTGCTCTTGAACATATCCAGCGCCAACATGATTGCGCCGACGGTGATGGCGCTGTCAGCCACGTTGAAGGCCGGGAAGTAGTGGCGGTTCTGCCAGTGCACCAGGATGAAATCGACCACATGGCCCAGCACGATGCGATCGTAGAGGTTCCCGATAGCACCACCCAGTACCAGGGCCAGCGCTACGGCCAGCCAGGTTTCATGACGACCGAGGCGCTTGAGCCACACCACCAGCACTGCGCTGACCACCACGGCGATCAGGGCGAACAACCAACGCTGCCAGCCGGCGCCATCGGCCAGGAAACTGAACGCAGCGCCAGTGTTGTAGGCCAGGGTCCAGCTGAAGTAGTCGGGGATGACGACAATTTGCTGGTACATGGTCAGGGCATTGTTGAAGTACAGCTTGGTGGCCTGGTCGACGACCAGGACCAGCACGCTCAGCCACAGCCACGCGAGGCGCCCGAAGCGCCCCCCTGCAAGGTTAGGCATAGTGGCGCACCTCGCCGGAGCCGGTCAGGTTTTCCACACAGCGACCGCAGATTTCCGGGTGCTCCGGATGGCTGCCGACGTCTGCACGGAAGTGCCAGCAACGGCCGCACTTGGTGTAGCCGGACTTGACCACTTTCAGCTTAAGGCCTTCCACTTCGGTCGCCACCGCCTCGGCAGGCGCCTGCGCGAACGGCACAACGCTGGCAGCCGAGGTGATGAGCACGAAGCGCAGCTCGTCGCCCAGCTTGTTCAGGTCGGCGCTCAGGCCCTCGTCCGCATACAAGGTGACTTCGGCCTGCAGGTTGCCGCCGATGACCTTGGCGGTCCGCTGGTTTTCCAGTTCCTTGTTGACCGAAGCCTTGACCGCCATCACCCGATCCCAATAGGCGCGATCGAGTTCGGTGCCTTCCGGCAGCTCGCTCAGGCCCTCATACCAGCCATTGAGCATGACCGACTCGTTACGCTCACCCGGCAGGTACTGCCAGATTTCGTCGGCGGTGAAGGCCAGGATCGGCGCGATCCAGCGCACCAGCGCCTCGCTGATGTGGTACAGCGCGGTCTGGCAGGAGCGACGGGCGACGCTGTTGGCACCGGTGGTGTACTGGCGATCCTTGATGATGTCGAGGTAGAAACCACCCAGCTCCTGCACACAGAAGTTGTGCACCTTGGAGTAGACGTTCCAGAAGCGGTACTCGCCGTAGTGCTCTTCCAGCTCGCGTTGCAGCAACAGGGTGCGGTCCACCGCCCAGCGGTCCAGGGCCAGCATGTCCTGCGGCGCGAGCAGGTCGCGGGCCGGGTCGAAGCCGGTTAGGTTGGAGAGCAGGAAGCGTGCGGTGTTGCGAATACGCCGGTAGGCATCGGCGCTGCGCTGCAGGATCTGCTCGGACACTGCCATTTCGCCGGAGTAGTCGGTGGCAGCTACCCACAGGCGCAGGATATCGGCACCCAGGGTGTTGTTGACCTTCTCGGGCTCGATGGTGTTGCCCAGCGACTTGGACATCTTGCGGCCGTTCTCGTCCACCGTGAAGCCGTGGGTCAGCAGCTCGCGGTACGGGGCGTGGCCGTCGATGGCGCAGCCGGTCAACAGCGACGAGTGGAACCAGCCGCGGTGTTGGTCGGAACCCTCCAGGTACAAATCGGCGCGGGGGCCGGTGGCATGGCCGATGTCGTGGGAGCCGCGCAGTACATGCCAGTGCGTGGTGCCAGAGTCGAACCATACGTCCAGGGTGTCGGCGATCTTGTCGTACTGATCGGCTTCGGCGCCCAGCAACTCGGCGGCGTCGAGCTTGAACCAGGCCTCGATGCCCTGTTGCTCGACGCGCTTGGCAACCTCTTCCATCAACTCGACGGTGCGTGGGTGCAGCTCACCCGTCTGCTTGTTCAGGAAGAACGGGATAGGCACCCCCCAGTTGCGCTGGCGCGAGATGCACCAGTCAGGCCGGTTGGCGATCATCGAGTGCAGGCGTGCCTGGCCCCACGCCGGGACGAACTTGGTGTCCTCGATGGCCTTGAGGGCACGCTCGCGCAGCGGTTCACCGTCGCGTGGCTGTTTGTCCATGCCCACGAACCACTGTGCGGTGGCACGGTAGATCAGCGGCGACTTGTGACGCCAGCAATGCATGTAGCTGTGGCTGATGGTCTCGGTGTGCATCAGCGCACCGACTTCGCCCAGTTTCTCTACGATGGCCGGGTTGGCCTTCCAGATGAACTGCCCGCCGAAGAACGGCAGCGATTCGACGTACACCCCGTTGCTCTGCACGGGCGTGAGGATGTCATCGTTGACCATGCCGTAGCGCTTGCAGGTCACGAAGTCGTCTTCACCGTAGGCCGGCGCGGAATGCACCACACCAGTGCCTGCGCCGAGTTCGACGTATTCGGCCAGGTAGACCGGCGAGAGGCGGTCGTAGAACGGGTGACGGAAGTTGACCAGTTCAAGGGCCGAGCCTGGAGCGGTGGCGATCACCGAACCCTCAAGTTCGTAGCGCTTGAGGCAGGACTCGACCAGTTCTTCGGCCAGGACCAGCAGGCGCTCGCCGATATCGACCAGAGCGTACTGGAATTCGGGGTGAACGTTCAGTGCCTGGTTGGCAGGGATGGTCCACGGGGTGGTGGTCCAGATCACGATGGCGGCCGGCTTTTCGAGTGCCGCCAGGCCGAAGGCTGCGGCCAGCTTGGCGTCATCGGCGACAGGGAACGCCACGTCGATGGTCTGCGACTTCTTGTCGGCGTATTCGACTTCGGCCTCGGCCAGTGCCGAGCCGCAATCGAAGCACCAGTTCACCGGCTTGAGGCCCTTGAACACGTAGCCCTGCTTGACCATCTCGGCCAGGGCGCGGATTTCACCGGCCTCGTTGGCAAAGTTCATGGTCTTGTAGGGGTTGTCCCAATCGCCCAGCACGCCCAGGCGAATGAACTCGGTCTTCTGCCCTTCGATCTGTTCGGCAGCGTACTCGCGGCACAGCTCGCGGGTACGGTCGGCGGTCAGGTGCTTGCCATGGGTGACTTCGACCTTGTGTTCGATCGGCAGCCCATGGCAGTCCCAGCCCGGCACGTACGGCGCATCGAAGCCGGCCAGGGTCTTGGAACGGACGATCATGTCCTTGAGGATCTTGTTCAGCGCATGACCGATGTGGATCTTGCCGTTGGCGTAGGGCGGGCCGTCGTGCAGGACGAACTTGGGACGATCCTTGCCAATCTCGCGCAGCTTCTGGTACAGGCCAATGCTGTCCCAGCGCTGCAGAATCTGCGGTTCGCGCTGAGGCAGGCCGGCCTTCATGGGGAAGGCGGTGTCCGGAAGGTTTAGCGTGGCTTTGTAGTCGGTCATTTCAGGCTCTTGGTTAGCGGTTGAGCGTGCCAATGTGCACGTGCGGCGGCGATATCCGCATCGATCGCCGACTTCAGCGCCTCCAGGGAGGCGAATCGCTGCTCTTCACGCAGCTTGTGGTGGAACACCACCGTCAGGCGGCGGCCATAAAGGTCACCGGCATAGTCCAGAAGATGGATTTCCAGGTGCGGGCGTCCGTCACCGGCAACGGTAGGACGCACGCCAATGTTGCCGACACCCGCCCAGGCCTTGCCATCGATCTCGATACTGGCCAGGTAGACCCCGGCCAACGGTACACGACGGCGCTTGAGTTGGATGTTGGCGGTGGGTGTGCCGAGCTGGCGGGCCAGCTTCTGGCCATGCAACACGCGGCCGGTGATGCTGTACGGGCGGCCCAGCAGGTGCTCGGCCAGCTCGAAGTTGCCTTGCGACAGCGCCTTGCGCACCTCGGTACTGCTGACCCGCAGGCCGTCCTGGATCACGGTGTTGGCGGCTTCTACGGTAAAACCATACTGCGCGCCTGCCTGGACCAGGAAGGCGAAGTCGCCTTTGCGGTCACAGCCAAAGCGGAAGTCGTCACCCACTTCAAGATGCTGCACGCCCAGGCCATCGACCAGGATGGTACTGACGAAGTCGTCGGCGTCGAGCTCACCCAGGCGCTGGTTGAAGGCCAGGCACAACACGCGGTCGATGCCCTCCCCGGCCAGCAACGCGACCTTGTCGCGCAGCCGGGCCAGGCGGGCCGGCGCGGTGTCGGGCGTGAAGTACTCACGCGGCTGCGGTTCGAAGATTACCACGCAGGTCGGCAGGCCCAGGGCCTGGCCGCGCTCGCGCAGGCGCGCCAGGATTGCCTGGTGGCCACGATGTACCCCGTCGAAGTTGCCAATGGTGGCGACACACCCCCGGTGTTCGGGGCGCAGGTTGTGAAGACCTCGAACCAGCTGCATAACGCGCTTCTTGCTCATAAAGTGGCCGATTATAACCACACCCGGGCGCCGGTGACAGGCAGCAGCGCCCAAGGGCGGCGTGGATTGCGAAAAACCGACGCCTGACGCGCCCGCCGCCTCAGTGCAAGGCTTTGCGGGCGAACTGCCGAGGCCGGAAACCGCACAGGTACAGGCAACCAAAGTAGGTGACGACGCCCGCCATGATCAGCGCCATCAACCGCATCAGTCGTTCAAGCATGTTTCCCTCGACCCAGGCCGGCAGGTAGTGCATGCCGGCCAACAGGACACCGGACATCAGGCCTGCCGCCAACACCAGCTTGAGCAGAAACACGGCCCAGCCCGGTTGCGGCTGGAACAGCTGCTGGGTGCGCAGTTTCCAGAACAGCAGGCCGGCGTTGAGACAGGCGCCAAGGCTGATGGCCAGGGCCAGTCCGGCATGCGCCAGCGGGCCGATGAGCACAAGGTTGAACAGTTGCGTGCAGACCAGGGTGAAGACGGCAATCTTCACTGGCGTGCGAATATTCTGCTGCGCATAGAAGCCCGGCGCCAGCACCTTGACCATGATGATTGCCAGCAGGCCAACGGAATAGGCGATCAGCGCCTGCTGGGTCATGGCCGCATCGGTCGCGCTGAATTTGCCGTACTGGAACAGGGCCACGGTCAGCGGCTCGGCAAGGATCGCCAGCCCCAGCGTACACGGCAGCACCAGCAAAAAGCACAAGCGCAGGCCCCAGTCGAGGATGCGCGAGTACTCTTCCCGGTCCTTGTTGGCGTAGGTCTTGGCCAGGGTCGGTAGCAAGATGGTGCCCAAAGCGACGCCCAGGACACCAGACGGCAGTTCCATAAGCCGGTCTGCGTAATACATCCAGGAGACAGAACCTGCCACCAGGAACGAGGCGAAAATAGTATTGATGATCAGCGATATCTGGCTCACCGAGACGCCGAGGATGGCAGGGATCATCTGCTTGAGCACCCGCCACACGCCTGCATCTTTCAGGTTCAGCCGCGGCAACACCAGCATGCCGATCCTTTTCAGGGCCGGCAGCTGGTAGAGCAGTTGCGCCAGGCCACCGGCCAGCACGCCCCAGGCCAGCGCCATGATCGGCGGATTGAAATACGGCGTGAGCAATACGGCGAACACGATCATCGCCACGTTGAGCAAGGTCGGCGTGAAGGCCGGCACGCTGAAGCGGTTCCAGGTGTTGAGGATGGCGCCCACCAGCGATGACAGCGAGATCAGCAATATATAAGGAAAGGTGACCCGCAGCAGATCGGTGGTGAGCTGGTATTTCTCGGCGTTGTCGACGAAACCAGGCGCCGTGGCCCACACCACCCAGGGTGCGGCCAGTATGCCGATGCCGGTCACAACGGCCAGCACCAGCGTCAGCAAGCCGCTGACGTAGGCCACGAAAGTACGCGTGGCCTCTTCGCCCTGCTGGCTTTTGTATTCGGCAAGAATGGGCACGAATGCTTGGGAGAACGCCCCTTCGGCAAAGATGCGGCGCAGCAGGTTGGGTAGCTTGAATGCAATAAAGAAGGCATCGGTGGCAACGCCGGCGCCGAAAATACGCGCCAGAATGGTGTCGCGGACAAAGCCCAGCACCCGCGAAATCATGGTGATCGAGCTTACCGCAGCCAGGGATTTGAGCAGGTTCATCGAAAAGATTCACGCCAATGACAGAGGACGCTGCCAGAGCGCGCCCGAATGTGCGATACTCCCGCGCCTTCGCAGGGGAGCCAAAAATTCCCGAGTGTACAGGTCGCGCAGCAGAAAGGAATCTTTCCCGCTTGTTGGCGCACCGCTCGGCGGAACCTTGCAAGTGGCCTTGACATCCGTCCGACTGATCGGCATGATTCGCGGCCTATTTTGTTTGCTATTTACCTAAAGTCTTTCGAGGAGCTCGACGGTGGCCAACTCACCTTCCGCCAAGAAACGTGCAAAACAGGCTGAGAAGCGTCGCAGCCACAACGCCAGCCTGCGTTCCATGGTCCGCACCTACATCAAGAATGTAGTTAAAGCCATTGACGCAAAAGACGCCGAAAAAGCGCAAGCCGCTTACGTTCTGGCTGTACCTGTAATCGACCGTATGGCCGACAAAGGTATCATCCACAAGAACAAGGCTGCTCGTCACAAAGGCCGTCTGAATGGCCACATCAAGGCGCTGAAAGAAGCTGCAGCTGCCTAAGCGACGCGCTAGTCAAAAAACCGACCTCAGGGTCGGTTTTTTTATGCCTGCGTTTTGTGAGTTTCCCGGTTCGCGGCTCAACGCACGCTCTGAAAAGTTGCAGGGCCGCATGGCGGCCCTGCCCTGTATCACTTGGCGATCTGGATCTTGGGTGCCCACTGCAGCCATTCGTCTTCGGCTTTTTCGAACAGCGGAAAGGTTTGCCTTGGCCGAGCCGGGGTGCCCATGCGTTCACCCTCGGGCGTCGCGAAGGCGATACCGCCATCGATCAGTGTTTCCAGCGACTCCGTGCGCACGGTGGCGCCCTTGAACAAGCCCCAATCGAAGCCGAAGCCGCTGCTGTTCCAGAAGCGGCTGCCGCTACGTACCAGGCTGGCATAACGTGGCTCGATCAGAATGTGGATCAACACCCTGTCGGCACTCTGCCCCAGTTCGACATCGGTCACCTTGCCCACCGCCACCTCGCGGAATGTCACGGGCACACCGGGCTTGATGGAGCCTAGCCGAGGTGCGCTGAGGGTCACTGGCAAACCCACTTCGGGCCCCGCAACCTCGGGCGCTTCGGCCAGTGCGATGAAGTCACGCTGAGGACCCCTGTCCTTGACCGCAGGCTGTACCTCCAGGTACTGCCCGCCTACCAGCGTGTCGAGGTTTTCGGTGCGCACCAGGCCGAAGGATGGCTTGACCACCCAAAACTGAGTGCCGGCACGAGCTATGCGCTCTGCCGCTTCGGTAATACGCGCCTTCAACAGCACTGCCTGCATGTCCTTGGTAAGGTCCACACTTTCTACACTGCCCACATCCAGCCCCCGGAAGCGGATGGCGGTGCCTGGCTTGAGCCCATCGGCACGCTCTACGCGGATGGTGATAAGGGTACCGGCACGATTGGCTGCCTCCTGGCTCTCATGCAAGCGGAAACGCGGGATATGGCGCTTTAGCGGCACATTGGGCCGTGGCGTGTCGAAGGCAATGCCGCCTGCCATCAAGGTCTGCAGGGATTCACTCTTGATCTTGATGCCGGACAGGCCACCGGTGAGGGTAATACCACTGGCGTTCCAGAACCGTGTCGAGCCGTTTACTAGTTTTTCGTATTCTTTCTCGATGTGAACACCGATCAGAATGCGGTTGCTGTCACGGGCGAACTGATAGCTTTGCACGCTACCTACCTTCACCTGCTTGAAGGTTACGGGGCTACCTACTTCCAGGGAGCCCAGGGTATCTGCGAACAGCACCATGTGCAGGCCCGGCGCCTTCAGGTCCAACGGCGGCGCTTTGGCGCGCGCTTCGAACTCGCGCTCAGGGCGAGCGCCTTTCTCGCCAGGGCGGATGGCTATGTAGTTACCCTTGACCAGCGCTTCCAGGCCCGTGATGCCCGCCAGGGAAATGGAAGGCTTGACCACCCAGAACTGGGTGCCATCAACCAGGTAGTCTTCGGTCAATGGGTCCAGCGTCAGCTCGGCGGTGGCGCTGGATAGGTTGTCTTCCATTTTCAGGGTCTTGAGAGAGCCCACCTGGATACCTTTGTACATGACGGGCGTACGGCCTGCCTGCAAGCCCTCGTAGTCGCTCAGCTTTACCTTTACTCGAATACCGGCCTGAGCTGCATCGAAGTCCTCGTACAGGCGAAATGGCAGGCTTGGGTCAGTGGGCGGGCTGTCCTTGCGGTGCTCTGGCGTGGCAAAGGCGATACCGCCGGCGACGATGCTCGACAGCGACTCACTGCGCACCTTGACCCCCGACAGAGAGGCATCGATGCTGACGCCGCTGGCGTTCCAGAAGCGCGTGTGCTTGCGCACCAGACTCGCATAGGCCGGCTCAATGAAAATCTTCACCTCGACCGTGCTCTGGTCTTCGGAAAGCCGGTAACTCTTCACGCGGCCGACCTGGATTTGCTTGTAGAAGATCGGGCTGTCTTTATTGAGCGACCCCAGGCGCTCGGCCTTGAGGGTAAGGTGCAAACCAGGCTCGGAATCCGACAGTGGGGGTGCCACCTTGAGCGCGGTGAACCGCTTGGTGGGCTCCCCTTCTCCAGGGCTGACGGCAATGTAGTTACCAGACACCAACGTCTCGAGGCCGGATATACCTGCCAGGCTGACGCTCGGCTTGACCAGCCAGAAACGCGTGCCCTTGTTCAGATGCCCTTCGGCCGCCTGGTTCATCTTGATGGTAGCGATGACCCCCTGATTCTCGCCCTCTGCATCCAGCACCAGGCTCTTGACCTTGCCGACCGGCATGCCTTTGTAGATGACTTCGGTCTTGTTGGCGACGATGCCTTCGCCCGACTCGAAACGCACCTCGATCTGCACGCCAGCCTCACGGTAGGCCTGCCATGCGAGCCAGCCTCCGATCATCAGTGCGATCAGGGGCAGGATCCAGATGGCCGACCAATTGGAGGCAGGGCGGGTTTTAGCCGTTGGCAGGTCACTCATGGTCGTCATCCGACTCCGTGTTATCCCAAATCAGTCGGGGATCGAAAGTCAAAGCAGCAAGCATTGTCAGGATCACCACAGTTGCGAAGGCGACAGCGCCCAGATTGGCTTCGACATTGGCTATCCTGCCGAAATTCACCACTGCCACCAGAATGGCGATGACGAATATGTCGAGCATGGACCAACGTCCTATGAATTCGATGAAACGGTACATCCAGATCCGTTGACGCGCCGACAGGGGCTGCCTGCGCTGCACGGAATACAACAGCAGGCCGATCCCCACCAGCTTGAACGTAGGCACCAGGATACTGGCCGTAAATACCACGGCCGCAATCGGTACCATGCCGTGCTTGAGCAGGGCAATGACGCCCGACATGATGGTGTCGGGCGTGCCTTGACCGAATGAGCTGACGGTCATGATCGGCAGCACGTTGGCCGGAATATAAAGAATGGAGGCAGCGATGAGCAGCGCCCAGGTGCGCATGATGCTGTTCGGTCGACGCGGATGCACCCTGGCACCGCACCGCGTGCAAGTTTGGGATGCGTCGCCTGTGGCTTGCCTGTTCAGTTCATGACACTCGTTGCAGACAACGATACCTGCATCAATCGCCCGCATGCGGGTCCTCCCCCGATAATGCACTCCAGACCTGATGCGGTGACATTACGACCTCCAGCCAGACCTGAATCAACAGCAGACTGATGAAGCAGAACAGCCCAACCCCTACGGTAAGTTCCGCCAGGTCCACCAATTTGACGATAGCCACGAGCACGCCCATGAAGTAGACCTCGAGCATGCCCCAGTCACGCAAGTGGTGATAGGTCCTGTACAGCAACAACCCTAGCCTGCGCCCTGTGTTAAGCCGAATCGCCAGCAAAACGACCAGCTGACACATCAGTTTTGCCAACGGTATCGCCATGCTGCACAGGAAAACCACGATGGCCACCCCCTGCATGCCCGAATCGTACAATCCCAGTACGCCGCTCCAGACGGTGTCGTCCGATGTCTGACCTAGCAGATGCAACTGCATGATCGGCAGGAAATTGGCTGGGATGAACAGCGCCAGCGCCGTCAGCACCAACGCCAGGCTGCGATTGACCACATTATGCCGGTGCGCATAGAGCTCGTAGCCGCAGCGTGGGCAAAGCGCTTTTTCACCGGGGTGGATCACAGGTTTGCGTAAGAGTAGATCGCATTCATGGCATGCGACCAAGTCTTCGAGTGACAGATCAGCCAGCGTTTCTGGCTCGACGGGGTTGGACATAGGACGCTTCTGAGTAAGTGCGTGGGGTTATTCTAGTGATCTTATGGAGGACGGCATAGGCTGGAGATACAGCTTCGAATGGCCAGGCGATCTAAATTTGGATTCTTGCCGATCAGGGAGGGGTGCCTGAGCGACAGGCAGGCTTGGAAAATTTTTTGGACGC
>NZ_JBICKJ010000066.1:0-775 GCF_043104125.1 Pseudomonas sp. xss_4 | reverse complement strand
ACTTCACAAGCGCGATTTGAGGGTCGAACGGCTTTCCAGATTTCACCACGCCGTACACCAGGTACAACAACTTGCGCATCGCCGCGCATACGATCTGTTTATACGCTTTGCGCCGAGCCTCCAGCCGGTCTGCCAACGCCTTGACCACTGGGTTGTAGCGCATCGCTACTGTGCCAGCCATGAACAGCCCCGCCCTCAGCCTGGAAGATCCAACACGCGAGATGGCCGTCTGACCGACCTTTTCGCCTGATTGGTGAACTGTCGGGTTCAGCCCAGCAAATGCAACGATCGAAGCAGGGCTTTTGTACTTCAGCGGGTCGCCCAGCTCGGCAAGCAGCAAGGCTGCCGTGGTGTCGCCCAGACCTTTTATGGATGTGATCAGGTCGCGTCGCCCGCGCAGGTCCGGGTCGTCATTGATGGTCTGTTTGATGGCCTCGCATGTCTTCTTTATCTCATCGGCAATATGCCCAATCACTGCCGTGATCGATGGCTGCACCGCCAGCGGCGCTACCTCCAGGCGGTTCTGCTCCATCTGCTGCATTTCCTTCAAGTCGTCCAGGCGGCGCACCAGCGCCCGCAGCCGTTTTTGAGCCTCTGACTCCGGCGCCCACTGACGCAGCGAATCGCCTTTGTGCTTAGCGTAGGCAGCAATGATCTTGGCATCGGCTTTGTCAGTCTTGACGCGCCGCAGCTCAAGTACGGCGAACTTTGCGATCGAAGCTGGATTGACGACGCAGACCCGATAGTCCCGAGCATGCAGGTATTCGGCCAGCGC
>NZ_JBICKJ010000065.1:0-128144 GCF_043104125.1 Pseudomonas sp. xss_4 | reverse complement strand
AGCGAGGGGACCCCGGAGCGCAGCGCAGGGGCCGGATGATAGGAGCAGGCGGTTTTTGCTCACTTTTTGACAAGACAAAAAGTGAGCCGCCGTAAGGGCGGAAAGGTGACTGTGCGCCACCCGCGCTAATGAATATCAACTTGCTGCGCGCGCCCACGCTTTCAAGTTTCAAGTTTCTCAATAAAACTTAGAGCTTAGAGCTTAGAGCTTAGAGCTTAGAGCTTAGAGCTTAGAGCTTAGAGCTTAGAGCTTAGAGCTTGGAGCTTGGAGCTTGGAACTTGGAGCTCGGAGCTCTGAACTCAGAACTTAAAACCGGATAACATAAGAACCCCCATCCAGAACCCAATCAACCCGTCCCAATCTCCCCCCCATCCTCCCGCTGAATCACCACCGTAGAAGACCGCGGCCGAACCCGCTTGCCCCCAAAAGCCCCCTCGGTAGCATCTTCCGAAACTGGCCAGTTCCCCGGATGCTGAATATTGATAAACAACGTCCTGTTATCCGGCGTAAACGCAATCCCCGTCACCTCACACCCATTGGGCCCCACGAAAAACCGCCGCAACCCCCCTTGGTTTTCCCCATTCACCGGCACCTGTCGCCCCGCCGCATCCACCAGCAGACCTGGAATCACCGCCAGCAGTTGGTCGTTGGTGTAGTCGGTAAGGGTGCTCTCGCCGTTGTCAGTCTCGAACCACAACACGCCGCGGCTGTCGAAACTCATGCCGTCGGGGCTGGCGAACTGGTTCAGTTCGGTCAGGCCGGAACGGTTGATGTCGGCAGCACCGGCGGCGTTTGCGCCGAACACGAAGATGTCCCAGTTGAAGCTCAACTGATCGTCGCTGTCGTGCCAGCGAATGATGTGGCCGTGGCGGTTCGGGCCGCGTGGGTTGGCCGCATCGACCTTTTCCGGGGTACGTGCACTGTTGTTGGTCAGGGTCAGGTAGACGTCGCCGTTCAGCGGGTTGACCGTCGTCCATTCCGGGCGGTCCATCGGCGTCGCGCCTACGGCATCGCCAGCGCCACGGGTGTTGAGGATGATGCCCGGCAGGTCACCATACAGCGCGCCCAGGGTGCTGCCCCCCGTGGTGGCGGTGGCCACGTCCAGCAGTAGCCATACACCAGTGCCATCGGCGTTGAAGCGGGCCACGTAGAGCTTGCCCTGGTCCAGATACTTGGCGCCGGTAGCGAGGCGGTCGGCCGGGTTGGCATCGGCGGCATCCCACACGGCGGTTGACACCCACTTGTACAGGTACTCGTTGTTCGAGTCGTCACCCATGTACCACACCAGCGGCTTGCCCGCGACCGGCAGGCTTGGGGCGCAGCCCTCGTGGCGGAAGCGGCCCAGCGCGGTGCGTTTGGTGGCCAGGGTGCTGCTGTTGTACGGGTCGATCTCGACGATGTAGCCGTAGGTGCTGGCTTCGTTGCGGTAGTCGTCGGTGGCGCTGGCGCCCTTGATGGTCACGTCGAAACGGGCAAACTCGTCGGCCTCTTCGGTGCTGTCACCGGCTGCGCTTTCCCACTTGTACTGGCCGGTGGAGGTGCCCACGCCAATGCGGCGCTGGTCTTCGGGGCGGGTGCCCTTGTTGACGAAGATGCCCGGCCAGTTCTCTTCACAGGTCAGGTAGGTGCCCCACGGGGTGTAACCGTTGCCGCAGTTGTTGTTGGTACCGCGGCAGTGAGTACCGGCGGTGGAGTACTTGGTCTTGACGTGGTCGGTGCCGCGCAGCGGGCCGGTGATTTCCATGCGCGAAGCCGTGGTGAAGCGGCGGTTCAGCGGGTCGTTGTCGACAACCTGCCAGCGGCCGCTGACTTTTTTCAGGCGCACCACGCCAGCCCCATGGGCGTTGATTTCTTTTCGCACTTCCTCGACCGGGCGCTTGCCGTTGACATCAGTGGTTGGGCCAGCCGGGTGCAAGGCTGCAGGGTCGATGTACTCGAAGTTGATGGCCAGCAAGCCATCATCCGAGCTGCCATTGATGGGGAAGAAATGCATGCCGTCATGGTGCATGCCCATGGCGTTGGCCTGGTCGACAGAGGTATTGCTGCCGTCCGGCTTCCAGGGCGCGGCGTTCCGGTTAAGCGGTGTTCCCCATGGGGCCAGCACGCGTGCGCGGTAGCCCTTGGCAAGGGTGCACGCATCGGTGCGTGACCCAGGGATCGAGTCGAAGCCCAGCGCCAGCCCTGACCTGGCAGCGTTGCCGGTGACCGGCTCGCCAGGGCCGGCGGGCCTGCGGATATCAGCACCGCTGAAACAACCGCCCAGGCTGGTGCCGGCGATCAGGGTGACGGCGGCGGCCAGGCCGCCGCGCATCACACTGCGTCGGCTCAGGTAAATGTCCATGACGGTGGCCATGGCCGTGTTGGTGCTGGGGTTGCGGTCCAAATTGTCGCCGGTGTCACGACTCATCACATGTCCTTGCGTTGCAGAGTTCAGACCGCACTCTAGTGGGCGATTGTGACGTTTGGTTTGCAGAACCATGAGCGGACGTTGCAACCCTGTGGCGCATTTGAAGAGGCCCCGCAAAGGGGCGCTCTGCCAAGGTTGCTCAGTCGCGCTTGGCGCCCAGGCTCGATGCCCACTGCTCGTTGCGGTTATGCCCACTGGTGCGGATCAGCCCGAGATCCAGGGCGTTTTCACCCTCTGCAGACCCTTTGCCCTTGGCAATTTCGGCAATGGCGGTGCCCAGGTCCACAGGGGAATTGGACGCATCGATCGAAACAGCCCGCCGGTAGTCGCTGCCGCTCAGGGTTTGCTGCTTGATCGAGTTGGCGTCCAGCTTGACCTCGCCCCTGGCCGATTGCAGGCGGGCGCCGACCAACTGGGCGTTGCCGCCAACCTGCAAGGCGATGCCCTCGCTGCCTTTGAGCGTGGCCTGTTGGGCGACACTGTCGCGTTGCTCGTGGACCACCTCAAGTCGCAGGGTAGGCGAGAAACCTGGATCAGCCTTGCTCAGGGCAGGGCCGGCTTTTTCGCCGACTTTGCCGCCTAGCGGCCCGGCCAGCGATGTAGCAGCGTTGACATAGCCTTGTGGGTTCTTTTCCTGACTAAGCCTGGCATCACCCTTGACGCTGAGGTTATTGACGCGGTCCATCAGGCTGGCCACACGCAGATCGCCCTCTATGGCACCTTCGATCCGCGCGGCGTCCAGGCTGACGCCTTCGAGGCTGGCATCGCCGCCGCTGTGCAGCGCGATGCGCTCGGCACGCAGGTTGCCGGCGTTCCAGGTGAGATTGTCGCGCTTGTCCATGTCCACCTTCAGACGGCCATGCAGGCCCCGCGTGTCCAGTGCGCCACTGCTGGCGTTGAAACCGGCACCGGCGGTGATGTCGAGGTTATTGCGCAGTTCCTGGTTCGACGAGGCTTCCAGCCGCATGCCGCCGTTCATGGCATCGAGCACGATTTCCTTGGCGTTGGCTTGCAACCCCTGGACCTGCAAAGCCTGCGCGTCGCGTGCGCTGCTGGTCACGCTGAGGCGACCGTTACTGGCAAACTGCGCGTCGATGGCCTGGCGCGCGTTCTCTTGCTGCTTGCCATTGCCAAAGTGGCCACCTAGGCCCCCGCCTTGCGTTGTGCCGGTCTTGGCGGCCAACTCCAGGCCACCGCCCAGCTTCGCGCCACTGGCCTCTTGTGTGGCGGTTGCCGCCTTGACCTGCAACTGGCCATCGCTGTGCAGCGTGATATCGCCGGTCGGGGCTTCGCGGCTACCGATGCGCGTGCCTTCGAGCGTCAAGTCGCCACGGCTGGTCAACACCACCTGGCCCTTACTGTCGATCTGCGCCACCTGAGCTGTGCTGGTGGCTTGATCATTGCGCGCATGGTCCAGATAGCCGCGCCCATCGATGCCGGTACTGCCGGGGCGATTGCCGACCTTGACCCAGGCATTGCCGTCCAGCTGGCTGGATTGACGCGCCTTACGGTCAGTGGCTTGGGCCAGTTCCAGCGTACCGTCGCTGTGCATGCGCACGTCGCCTTTGCCTCCATCGATACGTGTGCCTTCATAACGCCCATCGCTGCCCAACTGCACCTTGATACCCTGCTGGCCATACAGGGAGCCCGCCACAGCCGTACTGACAGTGCTCTGGCGATCCAGAGAACCGCCGTTGCCGGCCGCGCGCACGTTCAGGTCCTGACCGGTAGTGGTATCCAGCCGAGCATCTGCACCAACGGTCAGGTGCTGCTCGCGCTTGTGCTCGGTATTGGCCGCAGCCTGCATGTCATGGTGCTGCGCCTGAATGTCGAGCGTGCCCGCATTGGCTCGCCAGGCAGTGCCCTGATCCTTGAGGGTATCGACCTTGACCTGCACGCTGGCACCGGAAAGTTCGCTGACCTGGGCAAAGCCACGGCGCTGGTTTTCCAGGCGCTTGAGGTGCTCGACGGTCATGTCGGCGCCTACGCTGGGCGCCACCATCGCGTCTTCGGGCGAGGCCTGCTGAAAGCGAGCAGCTTCTTCACCTAGCACCAGACGCTCGATGGGCCGGGTGAGATCACGGTATTCCAGGCTCCCGCCGAGGCTGGCAGACCAGTCATCCTGGCGTTGGGTTTGCTCGGAGGTGTTCTGCACCGCACGGTTCTCCATATGGGTGGCGGTAACCTGCAACGTTTCGCCGGCGTTTACCCGCGCAGCCTCGGTCACCAGCTCGTCGCTACGCAACCGTACGTTGCCGCTTGCCTGCAGTTCGGTGCGCTGCATCTTCTGCTCACGGTTGGTCTGTACGCCACGCTGGTGGTGGCCATCGAACTGGCTACCTATCCGGTCGATCCCGCCAGTCACCGTGAGGCCGCCACCACTCTGGGTGGTGGTAGTGGTGGTTTCGTGGGTAGCCTGGGTGGTGCCCAACGTCACTTTGCGGGCATCAATGTCCAGGTCCCCGGCCAGGGCGTTGATGGTGGAGCCGGTGACCTGCACATCGGCATCGGATTTGACACTCACCAAAGCCCCCTTGAGCTGGCTACCCACGTTTTCGGTTTTCTGCTCCTGGCCAGTGCGGGTGACAACGTCATAGCCCACGCTGGCCTTGTACTGGCGAGAACCGGGCTTGTCGCCGTCGGCCTCCTTGGTCTGCCCGGCGCTGGCGGTGAAGGTGCGCTGCTGGTTTCGAACCTCGCGTTGCTCGGTCGCCTGCACGCCAGTGATTGCCACATTGCCCTTGGCTTCGAGGCCAAGATGACCGCCAGCGCTGACATTGGCGCCCTCGATACGCAAATCCTCGGCACTGACCAGGCGCAGGTTGCTCTGCGCCCCTACCTCACTGACCAGCACCGCTTCGTTGCGCTCAGTGCTGCGGCTGTCGCTGGCAATCAGGCCGAACAGCTTGCTGTCGCGTGCATGATCGGTCCGGGTGCTGGTGCCCTTGTCCGCCTCCACGGCCAGCGAGCCTTGCTGGCTGTGCAGCGTCGCATCCTGCAGGCCTATTACCGTGCTGCCTCTGACAGTGAACTTGTCGGCTGTGACGGTCAGGATGCCATCGCTGGTGAGGGTGCTGCCTGCCAGGTTGCGGCCCTCTTTCTCGTTGCCTTTGTGATCGCCGAAGAACGTACCGGACACCAGGTCACCGCGATAATTACGGCGCGTACTCTGCTCCTGCAACTGCGTCGTGGCGATCATGCCCTCCTTGGCCATGATGGCCAGGTCGCCGCGGCTGTGTAGGGTGCTGCCCTGCACGTTCAGGTTGCCGGCCGTCTGCACCTGCATCTGCCCTGCGGTGAGCATGCTGCCCTGGGCGTGCTCGGTGAAAGTGTCCGTGTCGCTGTCACCGCGCCACAGGTCCTTGCGGTGACGGATCTTTTCCTGGATGGCCTGGCTGTCGATACCCGCCAGGATGTCCAGGTTGCCCCCGCTGTCCAGATTCAGCCCATTGCCCGCTTGCAAGGTGGCGGCGGTCATGCGCATGTCGCCGCCGGAGGTAAGCACGATGCTGTCGTCGGCCTCCAGGCGGGTGCCGTGCTGCTGGGTGTCGGTGGTCGTGGTGTCGCGGTCGTAGGTTTCGCGCGTGACGAACAGGAACTTCTTGCTCCATTGCTCGTTGTCATGCTTGACCCGCTCAAGGGCCTGGGCATCGAGGGTCAGGGCCTGACCCGCCCGGGCTTCGATGCGGGGTGCTTTGGCCTCTACGGTGCGCAGTACCAGATCGCCCTGTGCATCGAGCTTCAAGGGGCCTTGCCCGCTGTGCAGGACGGTTGGGCTGGCCGCCGTACCCAGCACGTCCAGGTTGCCCGCCGACGCCATTTCGATGCCATCCGTGGCACTGACCAGGGGGGCTCGTACCCGCACACCCGCACCTTCGGCAGTGCTCACCACGCGGATGCGCCCCGCCTGCATGGCACCGAACAGGCTGGCGTCGATGCTGGCCGGCGTGGCGGTACGGTGCTCGACCACCGCGCCGCTAGCGTGATCGATCCGGTTGCGACCAGCGGTGATGTCCAGGGTGGTCGCGGCCGCCAGCAGGCCTTGGCTGTCGATGCGCGGCGCAATCAACGCGAGGGCGCCGTCGGCATTGCTCTGGCCGCCGTCCAGCACCTGCAGGGTGCCGCTGGCGTCGAGGGTATTGAGGTACTTGAGCTGCTGCTGCTCGAACGCCGGGGTGCCTACCAGAAAGCCTGCACGCGTGGTGTTGATGAAGCTGCCGCCGTTGAGGGTGATGCCGTTGGGGTTGGCCAGGATGTAGTCGGCAGCACGGCCGAATATTTCCTGGGGGCCCTGGATCAGTGAGGCACTGCGGCTGACCACTTCGTTGAGGATGGTCGACGCTGCCTGCCCCTGGAACTGAGGGTTGGCGGCCAGGGCACCGGCCAGCTGCGATTGCCCAGCCTGGGTGGCGTTGTTCAGCACCAGGCCTGCACGGTCGACGTTGTACTGGTTGAACTGGTTGTGCGAGAGGCCGTTGGCATCGGGCGGGACGATCTCGATCACCGGGACACCGTGGCCGTTGTTGATGAGCGGGGTGCCACCAGGGCCGTTGACGGCGTCCAGACCGCCTTCGGCCAATGCGCTGGTAGAGCCGAGCACGATCAGAAAGATAGCCCAGCGCAAGGTGTCCGGCTGGATGCAAAGAGAGGGCGAGGATGTCTTCATGGTTTTTCTCATTGTTGTGGGTGAATCAAAGGGTCATCGACCAGTCCAGCACCCAGAAACCAGGCTCATTGGGCCGGCCTGGGTGGTCGCTGGCGTATAGCGCGCGCTGGTAGTCCAGGCGCAGTCGGCTGCCTGGCAGACTGAATTCCAGGCCGGCTGCCGCACCGGCCAGGCGCTGCGACGGTGAGCCAGCAGCGGTGCGGGTCCAGCCCAGGTCAAGGCCGATGTAGGGGCGCATGTGCAGCGGTGCGCCCCACGTTTGGGGCAGGGGGTAGCTGACTGTGTTTCGCCACACCGCGCTGGTGGCGCCGGAATAGGTCTGCAAGCGGAACCCGCGTACCGCCGAATCGTCGCTGACCAGCATTTGCTCAACGGCCGGCAGTGCATCCTGGCTGTACTGCCCGTTGAGTTCGCTCTGCCAGCGCCACGGCTGGCTGGCCGGGCCTTGGCCGATGTAGAGCAGGCTGGCGCGGTACTTCCTGAAGTCGGGCCGCAGACGCTGTGCGCCCAAGGGTGCGCGGTCGGCGCCGAGCATCGTGACGCCCTGCGTCACACCCAGATAGCCGCTCCACAGGCCATGTTGCAGCCACAGCAGGTTCAGCCCGGCTTCAAGGGAGGTGAGGGTAGGGCTCTGCTGCACGACGACCGCCCCGGCATTGCGATTGACCAACGCCTTACGGTCGAGCCGCAGTGAGGCGCTGAGCATCCCGCGTTGGCCACGCCACAGCACGCGCTCGGCGCTCAACCCTTGATAACGGCTCCGGCCATCTGCGCTCAGCCTGCCGCTGGGCAGCGGGGCCTGGTAGCGCAGTTCGCTTGCACTCAGGGCAAAGCTCCAGCGGCCGTAGGGGACGCTGTAGTAAAGCGAAACACCTTGGCTACGGCCCGGGCCACCCAGCACCGTATGCGTCAGTGAAAAGCGCAGGTCGTCATTGAGATGCAGCGGGCTGTCCACACCGATGCCTGCCGTCAGCCGGTGGCGCCCGGTAAAATCGCTGCCCCGGTTGTCGAACCGCGTATCGAAATGCCAGCGCCCCTCTGCCCGGCGCGGTTGGACCACGACGCGCGTACCGCCCTGCATTTGCCCTGGCAACAGGTCCACACCCATGTCGAAGGCACGCAGGCGGTTGAGCTGATCGAGCCCCTGCTCGACGTCTGGCAGGTACAGCGGGCGCCCCAGCAGGTCTGGAAAAGCACCGGACAAGGACAGGGGCAGCTCGGGGCCAGCCAACTCGATGGATTCGACGAAGCCCTCGACCAGCACGATTTGCAACGGGTGCCCGTCCTGGGGCAGCTGGCGCAGGTAAGGCCGGCTGGTCGGATAGCCGGCTTGCACGTACTGCTCGGTGATGGCCTTGAGCAGCGTGTTGATCTGGGCAACGCCCATGCACGGCATGACGTTCAGGCGCACGGTGGTGGCCAGGGCAGCGTCGTCCAAGTGGCGATTGCCGGCGACCTCGACACCTGCGACCTTCCAGCAGCGCGCCTGAGCGGGTGCGGCGACGGGAGCCTGGGAGGGCGTTGCCGTGTCGGCCTTGTCCTGCCAGCGTTCCAGGCGGCGTTGCTGTTGCTGGTGTTGCAGGTCCAGCTGATGGTCGCGTAATTGCCAGCTGGCAACGTCTGCCCTCGCCTCACCGCAGGCGAGCACCATCAGGATAAAGCAGACAGCCAACAACTGGCGCTTGAGGGGGATAGGACAGTGCACTTGAGCATCCCAGCAATGCGGTACGGACTTCGTACTCGATTGCGTGGATGCTAAAAGCCGTGGCATTTCCCTGGATGCCATCCCGTGCCTAAGACAATGTCAGGCAGGTTCCAGCGAACGGGTGGGCTCTTTCCTACAAAAACAGATGAATTGCGCTAGATCAGGGCCGAATCTCGATCATCGTGCCATCGCGCACCAGGTTCCAGACTTCCTGCATGTCGCGGTTACGCATGGCGATGCAGCCGTCTGTCCAGTCCAGGGTATGGAAGTACCACTCGGGGTATTCGTCGTTGATCGGCGTGCCGTGGATCATGATCATGCTGCCGGCCTTCACGCCTGCCTGGCTGGCCCGGGCCGCATCGCTGACGTTGGGGTAGTCGATGTGCATAGCCAGGTTGAAGCGCTCGCTCTGCTTGCGCCAGTCCAGCCAGTAGAAGCCTTCCGGAGTCTTCTTGTCGCCTTCGCGCTGCTTGGGGCCCTTGGGTTGCTTGCCCAGGGAAATGCGGTAGGTCTTGATCGGCTCGCCGCGGCTGATCAGTTGCAGGCGACGTTCGGACTTGATGACCAGTACCTTGTCGACCTGAGGCTGCACCGCCGGTTGCGCAGGCGAGCCCGCCTGCACTGCCGAGACCGGTTTGCGGATGATGGTTTCGGTGTAGGCCGCCTGGGACATCGAGGCAACGCCAAGGCAGAGGAGGGCAAGCAACCAGCGCATGTAGCAATATCCTGAAGGCTCTGTACCGGGTTATGCGAAAGGCACTCGACGATGGTCATCACCGGGCGGCATTTCGTGAACCCTAACGGGGGGTGGTCGATACGTTCATCGGCGGCAGGTATTCATGGCCTATGGGGAACTGCTGCTCGATTCGGTCGCGATAGTAGCATTCTAATGTCCGTGCCACGGTCCGGAAAGCCAGGGCGTCCCAGGGGATCTCATGCTCCTCGAACAGTCGCACTTCCAGGCTTTCAACGCCGACTGCAAACGCAAGGTCCGCCAGCTCGGCGCGGAAGAAGACATGTACCTGGTTGATGTGCGGCAGGTCGAACAGCTGGTACAACGTCATCGAGCCTACACGCGCGCAGGCTTCTTCGACGGTCTCGCGACGGGCGGCCTGGTCGAGCGTCTCGCCGTTTTCCATGAAGCCGGCAGGCAAGGTCCAGAAACCACGGCGCGGTTCAATGGCGCGGCGGCACAGCAGCACCTGGCTACCATGGGTGGGCAGCACGCCGGCTACCACGTTGGGATTCTGGTAGTGGATGGTGTGGCACGCGGGGCAAACGTACCGCAACCGTGTGTCGCCTTGGGGGATCTGCTCGATGACCGGCTGACCGCACGCACTGCAGAAATTCATGGAGGCTTCCTTTTGTCGTGGCCTATCTTGGCGTGGTGGCTCGGCCGCCGCAAGCAGCAGGGGTTGGGTGGCTGACGGCTTTCGTGCATCATGCAGGGCAGGCCTTGGATACGAGTGAGCGCGATGCTGGACGAGCTACTTCGCCGAATGAGCAACCACCAACCTGCAACCCTGGAATCGGATCGGCGGTTCCCGGAAGCGGCGGTACTCTTGCCCATTACCCGCAGCGAAGTGCCTGAGCTTGTGCTGACCTTGCGCGCCAAGGGGCTTTCGACCCATGGTGGCGAAGTCGCCTTCCCAGGTGGACGGCGCGATCCCGAAGACCCGAACCTGGTCTTCACCGCCCTGCGCGAGGCTGAAGAAGAAATTGGCCTGCCACCAGGGCTGGTAGAGGTTCTTGGCCCGCTCAGCCCCCTAATATCCCTGCATGGCCTGAAGGTCACGCCCTACGTCGGCGTCATTCCCGACTTCGTCGAATACCGCCCCAACGATGCCGAGATCGCGGCGGTATTCACCGTTCCCCTGGAGTTCTTCCGCCAGGACCCTCGCGACCATACCCACCGCATCGATTACCAGGGCCGCAGCTGGTATGTGCCCAGTTACCGCTACGGCGAATACAAGATCTGGGGGCTGTCGGCGATCATGATCGTCGAACTGGTCAACCTGTTGTTCGACGCCGGTATCTCCCTGCACCGTCCCCCTGAGCGTCCTACCGACAAACGAGCAGGGCCCACCCTGCCATCGGCATCCCAGCCTGAGGAGCAACCATGAAATATCGCCTGGGCGACCTGCGGGTCGAGACTCATCCCACCAGTTGGGCTGCACCCAACGCCACGCTCATCGGCAATGTCCGTCTCCAGGCCCATGCCAGCGTCTGGTTTGGCGCTGTGCTGCGTGGTGACAACGAGCTGATCGACATCGGTGAAGGCAGCAACGTGCAGGACGGCACCGTGATGCATACCGACATGGGCTCGCCCCTGACCTTGGGTAAAGGCGTGACCGTTGGGCATAACGCCATGCTTCATGGCTGCACGGTGGGCGACTACAGCCTGATCGGCATCAACGCGGTCGTGCTCAATGGTGCACGTATCGGCAAGCACTGCATCATCGGCGCCAATGCCCTGATCGCCGAGGGCAAGGAGATTCCCGATGGTTCGCTGGTCATGGGCTCGCCCGGCAAGGTCGTGCGCGAGCTGACCGAACAACAGAAGCGCATGCTTGAGGCCAGCGCGGCGCACTATGTCCATAACGCCCAGCGCTACGGCAAGGAGCTGGTGCCCGACGATGAGTGAGGTAAACGAGCGCCCGGTGGCGTCCCCCTGCGTCAACATCTGTGCCCTTGATGAGCAGGATATCTGTACCGGCTGCCAGCGCAGCGTGGCAGAGATAGGCCAATGGGGCCGTATGAGCAATGATGAGCGACGCGGTGTGCTCAGGCGTTGCCATGAGCGCGCCACCGAAGCCGGGCTGGTGCTCTAGCGGTACTGCGGTTGCCTCCCAGGGCGGGCGACGGTAATCTGTGCCGCTTGCCCAAAGACTACCCGCCATGCTCTTTCTGATTGCCTATATCAGCAGTGTCGTGCTGATCAACTACGCCTTCTCCAGCGCCCCGCACCTGGACGTCATCTGGTCCGCCTGGGGTGGCCTGGTCTTCATCCTGCGCGACATGGTGCAGACCCGCTTCGGGCATGGGGCGCTGGTGGCCATGCTGGCGGCTCTGGTGCTGTCCTACGTCACCTCCGAGCCTGCCATCGCCCTGGCCAGCGCCACGGCGTTCTTCGTCTCCGAGCTGATCGATTGGCTGGTCTTCAGCGTCACCCGGCGGCCCCTGCGCGACCGGCTGTGGTTGAGCTCGGCATTAAGCATTCCGGTCGATACGTTCATCTTCTTCGGCATGATCGGTGCGCTCACACCGATGGTGATCGGCACCGCCATGGCGTCGAAGTTCGCCGGTGTCACGGCCGTCTGGCTGGCCATGGCATTTCGCGCCCGACGGGCTGCCGTGGCGGGCTGATGGTGTAGAATAGCGGTCCTTTTTCAGCGGGTGGTGCCGAGCCAGGCGCGGCCCCGGATGCCTTCGAGGACCTGAAATGACCCGTATCGGAACCCCCCTGTCGCCCACCGCGACCCGTGTACTGCTCTGTGGCTGTGGCGAGTTGGGCAAGGAAGTGGTGATCGAGCTCCAGCGCCTGGGCGTGGAAGTGATTGCCGTTGACCGCTACGCCGACGCGCCTGCCATGCAGGTTGCCCACCGCAGCCACGTGGTCAACATGCTCGATGGGGTGGCGCTGCGCGCTGTCATCGAGGCCGAGAAGCCGCACTACATCGTGCCGGAAATCGAAGCCATCGCCACCGCCACGCTGGTGGAGCTGGAAAGCGAAGGTTTCAACGTGGTGCCCACTGCACGCGCCACGCAACTGACCATGAACCGTGAAGGCATTCGTCGTCTGGCTGCCGAAGAACTGGACCTGCCCACCTCGCCCTACCACTTTGCCGACACCTACGAAGACTATGCCGTGGCTGTCGCCGATGTCGGCTACCCTTGCGTGGTCAAGCCGGTAATGAGCTCGTCCGGCAAGGGGCAGAGCCTGCTGCGCAGCGATGCCGACCTGCAGAGCGCGTGGGCCTACGCACAGGAAGGTGGGCGCGCCGGCAAGGGGCGGGTGATTGTCGAAGGTTTCATCGATTTCGATTACGAGATCACCCTGCTGACCGTGCGTCATGTCGGGGGCACCACGTTCCTCGAACCGGTTGGGCACCGTCAGGAAAAAGGCGACTACCAGGAGTCCTGGCAGCCGCAGGCCATGACCCCCAAGGCGCTGGCCGAGTCGCAGCGGGTGGCCAAGGCAGTCACCGATGCCCTGGGCGGGCGTGGGCTGTTCGGTGTGGAGTTGTTCGTCAAGGGCGATCAGGTCTGGTTCAGCGAAGTGTCGCCACGCCCGCACGACACCGGCCTTGTTACCCTGATCTCCCAGGACCTGTCGCAGTTCGCCCTGCATGCCCGCGCCATTCTCGGGTTGCCAATCCCGGTGGTGCGTCAGTTCGGTCCTAGTGCTTCGGCCGTTATCCTGCCGCAGGGGCACTCACAGCAGACCGCCTTCGCCAATCTCGGCGCTGCGCTGAGCGAACCGGATACCGCTATTCGCCTGTTCGGCAAGCCTGAGATCAGCGGCACTCGTCGTATGGGCGTTTGCCTGGCCCGTGACGAATCCATCGAAGCGGCGCGCGCCAAGGCGACCCGTGCGGCCCAGGCCGTGGAAGTAGAGTTCTGATAGACCCGTCGGGGTCGCTCAGGCAGCCCCGACAGTCCTGCTATGAAGTCGCTGAGCGTCCTAAAGCTCGGTATTGCGCGTCTCCTTCAGGCACAGTACGGCGATCAGGCTGATCACGGCCGCCGCCGACACATACCCGCCCACCCAGCTCAGGCCGCCCATGCTCACCAGCTTCTGAGCGAAGAACGGCGCTGCCGATGCGCCAACAATACCGCCCAGGTTATAGGCTGCCGAAGCGCCGGTATAACGCACATGGGTCGGGAACAGCTCTGGCAGCAAGGCGCCCATTGGCGCGAAGGTCACGCCCATCAGGAACAACTCGATGGCCAGGAACAGTGCCACGCCGGTGGTCGAGCCCGAGGTCAGCAGCGGTTCCATGGTAAAACCTGACGCCACGGCCAGCAGGCCGCCGACGATCAGCACAGGCTTGCGTCCGTAGCGATCGCTGAGCCAGGCCGACAGCGGCGTCGCCAAGGCCATGAACATCACCGCAAAGCACAACAGCCCCAGGAACGTTTCACGGCTGTAGCCCAGCGTGCTTACGCCGTAGCTCAAGGAGAAGACGGTGGAAATGTAGAACAGCGCATAGCACACCACCATGGCTGCGGCACCCAGCAGGGTCGGGCGCCAATGCCTGGCGAACAGGTCCACCACCGGCAGCTTCACGCGCTCCTGGCGGGCCACCGCCTTGGCGAACACCGGGCTTTCCTCAAGCTTCAGGCGCACATACAGCCCCACCAGCACCAGGGCGGCGCTGAGCAGAAACGGTATGCGCCAGCCCCACTGGCGGAACTGTTCGTCGCTGAGCGTCAGTGCCAAGGTAAGGAACAGGCCATTGGCTGCCAGAAACCCGATCGAAGGGCCCAGTTGCGGGAACATGCCGAACCACGCCCGTTTACCGTGTGGCGCATTTTCGGTGGCCAGCAGGGCCGCACCGCCCCATTCGCCGCCCAGTCCCAGCCCTTGGCCAAAGCGCAATAGGCAAAGGATGATCGGTGCCCACACGCCAATGCTGTCATACCCAGGTAAAACGCCGATGGCGGTGGTGGAGACCCCCATCAACAGCAGCGAGGCAACCAACGTGGACTTGCGTCCGATGCGGTCGCCGAAGTGACCGAACAGCGCAGAGCCCAGTGGCCTGGCCAGAAAGGCGATGCCAAAGGTCAGGAAGGCCGCCAGCATCTGGGCAGTGCCGGACCCGGACGGGAAGAACACCGGCCCGATGACCAGGGCGGCCGCCGTGGCGTAGACATAGAAATCGTAGAACTCGATGGCGGTGCCGATGAAGCTGGCAGTGGCAACCCGCGCGGGCGAGTTGACCGGCGCGGCAGGTGCGCCGGCGTAGGTGCTGGTTGTCATTGAAGGTCCCTGGCGGTCTGGGGCAACGCCACGGTGCTCTGTCGGCCTGCAACGGACACACCGATTGCAGCCGCCCGAACAATGGTTCCCATGGCGCTGGCGCGATTGTTGTTGTGTTCGCCTGGCTGACGATAGCCCAAGGGGATAGGGGCGGGCGGACACTGCTCAGGGTGGTGAAGCAGGACCGCAGGGCGTTTCAGCGAAGCGGACTGACCGTGGAGCGCCGAGTGCGGGTAGCAGGCGGGACGGCAGGGCTGGGTAAGCGTTGCCCGAGTATAGCTATCGGGTTGCCGTCCATACCAGTACCTTGCTGGCGCAATTGTCTTCAGTTTCAAGGATTTCCAGGCGATAGCGGCCGATTTTCAGGCACACCGCACTTTCCGGGATGCTTTCCAGCGCTTCGGTCACCAGGCCGTTAAGGGTCTTAGGCCCGCCATCGCACGGCAGATGCCAGCCCAGGCTACGGTTGATCTCCCGCAGCGAGGCCGTGCCATCAATGACATAGGTACCGTCAGGCTGCTTGTGGACATGGGGGTTGCCCAGGCTCTGGTCATCTTCGAACTCGCCGACGATTTCCTCGAGGATGTCCTCCAAGGTGACGATCCCCAGTACTTCACCGTACTCATCTACCACCACGCCCAGGCGCCGCTGCTGCTTGTGGAAATTGAGCAACTGCAGGTTCAAGGGCGTGCTTTCGGGCACGAAATAGGGCTCGTAGCACGCCTGGCGCAGAGCTTCGAGGGTCAGCGCGGCCTGGGGCAACAAGTGGCTGATCAGCTTGGTGTTGAGGATGGCTTCGACCTGGTTGATGTCGCTGTGGTACACCGGCAAGCGGGTGTGACGGCTGACGATCAGTTGCTCGATGATGCGCTCGATCGGCTCGTCGAGGTTGATGCCATCGACCTCGTTGCGCGGCACCAGAATGTCGTTGACGGTGATCTTGTCCAGGGACTGGATGCCGTCGAGCAACCCCCGTCGTGGGGTTTCCGGGTGCTCGTCGTCCTCGAAATCGTCGGCTTGCTCGGGGTGCAGGGCGACTGCGGCAGGCTGCTTGCGCAGTGGGCGTAGTAACAGCTTGGCGCAGCCGTCGAGTATACCGGCCAGCGGTTGCAGCAGTACCAGTGGAGGCTTGAGCAGCGCACCCAGGCTGACGAAGACCTGTGGGTTGCGTCTGGCCAGGCGACGAGGCAGGTACTCGGCGAACACCAAAAGAGCAGCAGCGGCAGCCAGGCCTGCCTGCCACAGGCCAGCGTCACCACCGTGACGCAGCCCGATCAGGCAGGCCAGCGCCAGTACCAGCCATTTGCCCAGGCTGGCGCCCAGGACCAGGGCAGGGCCCGAAAGCTTGGGTTGGCTGTCCTTCTCGCCGCCCGACACCATCGTGTGCAGGCGTGCGGTCTCGATGGCGGTGAGCAGTGCAGACCACAGCAGGGCAATTGCCGAGGTGCCGAGAAGCGGTGCGTACGGCAGGATGTTCATGAAAGGCCGTCAGATGTGCAGAATGAATTCGCGAACCAGCTTGCTGCCGAAATAGGCCAGCATCAGCAGGCAGAAGCCTGCCAAGGTCCAGCGGATGGCCTTGTGGCCCCGCCAACCCAGGCGGGTACGCCCCCACAACAGTACGCTGAACACGACCCAGGCCACGCAAGCCAGCAACGTCTTGTGCACCAGGTGCTGGGCGAACAGGTTGTCGAGGAACAGCCAGCCGGACACCAGCGACAGCGACAGCAGGCACCAGCCTGCCCAGAGGAAACCGAACAGCAGGCTTTCCATGGTTTGCAGTGGCGGGAAGTTTCGAATCAGGCCAGAGGGGTGCTTGTGCTTGAGTTGATGGTCCTGCACCAGCAACAGCAACGACTGGAACACGGCGATGGTGAACAGGCCGTAGGCCAGGATCGACAGAAGGATGTGAGCAAGGATGCCCGGTTCCTCATCGATCAGCGGCACGGTGCCGGGCGGCGCGAATTGGGCCAGCAGCGCGGTGACCGCACCGAGTGGGAACAATAGCACCAGCAGGTTCTCCACAGGGATGCGCAGGCATGCCAGCAAGGTCAGGGCGATGACGGCTACGGCGATCAGGCTGGCGGCACTGAAGAAATCCAGGCTCAGGCCAAGCGGGGTGATCAGCTGAAAGAACAGCGCACCGCCCTGGGCTATCACCGCAATGGTGCCCAACAGACCGGGGAGCCGTTTGTCGATCTTGCGGCCCTTGGCCAGGGATGAACCCTGGTAGACGGCTGCGACGATGTAGAGCGCAGCGGCAATCAGGTTGGGGATGAGGCTGGGAGAGGAGACCATAAGTCCTGGTGGGCGAGCCTTAAAGAGACAGAGTTTGGCATAAACCGCGCCGCTCTAGGAAGACTGACGGGCGCGCAAGGCGGCGGCGGTGCAGGCACCGGGCAAACCCCGTCGCGACCGGCGAGTGCCGCTTAAGGTGTGCGCGGTCGCTTCACTTCGCTATAATCGCCGCCTTGCTGTGCCTGGCGGGTGTGCATTTCCCCGCGGGCGCCTGACAACCTCGGCTTTTACTGGGCCAGAAAGGATCATCATGTTCGAAAACCTGACCGACCGCCTGTCACAGACGCTGCGCCATGTCACCGGCAAGGCCAAGCTGACCGAAGACAACATCAAGGACACGCTGCGCGAAGTGCGCATGGCCCTGCTCGAGGCCGACGTTGCCCTGCCGGTGGTGAAGGATTTCGTCAACAGCGTCAAGGAACGTGCCGTCGGCACCGAAGTGTCGCGCAGCCTCACCCCAGGCCAGGCCTTCGTCAAGATCGTCCAGGCCGAACTCGAAAGCCTCATGGGTGCGGCCAACGAAGATCTGGCGCTCAATGCCGCCCCGCCTGCCGTGGTGCTGATGGCCGGCCTGCAAGGTGCGGGCAAGACCACCACTGCCGGCAAGCTGGCGCGCTTCCTTAAAGAGCGCAAGAAAAAGAGCGTGATGGTGGTGTCTGCCGACGTCTATCGTCCGGCGGCTATCAAGCAGCTCGAGACCCTGGCCAACGACATCGGCGTCACCTTTTTCCCGTCTGACATCAGCCAGAAGCCGGTCGCCATCGCCGAAGCCGCCATCCGCGAAGCCAAACTCAAGTTCATCGATGTGGTGATCGTCGATACCGCAGGCCGTCTGCACATCGACGCCGACATGATGGATGAGATCAAGGCCCTGCACGCCGCGGTCAAGCCCATCGAAACGCTGTTCGTGGTCGATGCCATGACCGGTCAGGACGCCGCCAACACCGCCAAGGCGTTCGGCGAAGCCCTGCCGTTGACCGGCGTTGTGCTGACCAAGGTCGATGGTGATGCGCGTGGCGGTGCGGCGCTGTCGGTGCGCGCCATCACCGGCAAGCCGATCAAGTTCATCGGCATGGGCGAGAAGAGCGAAGCGCTCGAACCGTTCCACCCCGACCGGGTGGCCTCGCGCATCCTGGGCATGGGCGACGTGCTCAGCCTGATCGAGCAGGCCGAGCAGACCATCGACAAGGCCAAAGCCGACAAACTCGCCAAGAAACTGAAGAAAGGCAAGGGCTTCGACCTCGAGGACTTCCGTGACCAGCTTCAGCAGATGAAGAACATGGGCGGCCTGGGCGGGCTGATGGACAAGCTGCCGAGCATTGGCGGCGTTAACCTGTCGCAGATGGGCAATGCCCAAGGCGCCGCCGAGAAGCAGTTCAAGCAGATGGAGGCGATCATCAACTCCATGACCCCGGCCGAGCGCCGCGATCCCGACCTGATCAGCGGCTCGCGCAAACGCCGCATCGCCTTGGGTTCCGGCACTCAGGTGCAGGACATCGGCCGGCTGATCAAGCAGCACAAGCAGATGCAGAAAATGATGAAGAAGTTCTCCAGCAAGGGCGGCATGGCCAAGATGATGCGTGGGCTCGGCGGCATGCTGCCGGGCGGTGGCATGCCCAAGCTGTGAAGTTTTCCGGGGCAGGTCATTTTTGGGCCGGCCCCTCACCCCGCGCAAGCGGGACAACGGTCGCGATTTTCGCGGCTTACGCAGCAAGTCTGGACGGTCGGGCAAGTGCCGACCGAAAAAGTCATTTGCAAATGTCCGTGTATTCCTTGAGAATATGCGGCCTTTTGGGCACCCGTGTGCCTATTTGGCATTCAGATTTGCAGTACCAACTGCAGCACCGACTATAGGAACGATGTTCACATGGTAACCATTCGTCTGGCCCGTGGCGGCTCGAAAAAGCGCCCTTTCTACCACCTGACCGTGACCAACTCGCGTAACGCCCGTGACGGCCGTTTCGTTGAGCGCGTAGGTTTCTTCAACCCGATCGCTGCTGGCGCCGAAGTTAAGCTGTCAGTCAACCAAGAGCGCGTCACCTACTGGCTGAGCCAGGGTGCACAGCCGTCTGAGCGTGTTGCTCAGCTGCTGAAGGACGCTGCCAAGGCTGCCGCCTGAGCAATATGAACGCGACGCCAGAAAAGGCTGACGACCTCATCGTCGTTGGCAAGATTTTTTCGGTTCACGGCGTTCGCGGCGAGGTGAAGGTGTATTCCTTTACCGATCCGATTGAAAACCTGTTGGATTATCCAAGCTGGACGCTTCGGCACGAAGGCAAGGTAAAGCAGGTCGAGCTGGTCAGCGGTCGTGGCTCCCAAAAGGGCCTGGTCGTAAAACTGAAAGGTCTCGAGGATCGTGACGAAGCCCGTCTTCTGAGCGGTTACGAAATCTGCATTGCGCGGAGCCTTTTGCCCAACCTGGCCGCCGATGAGTACTACTGGTACCAGTTGGTAGGTCTGAAGGTCATCAACCAGGACGAACACCTGTTCGGCAAGGTCGATCACCTGTTGGAGACCGGTGCGAACGATGTAATGGTGGTCAAGCCGTGTGCAGGCAGCCTGGATGATCGCGAGCGTTTGTTGCCCTACACGGCGCAATGCGTGCTCGATATCGACCTGGATGCAGGCGTGATGCGGGTTGAGTGGGACGCGGACTTCTAACCGATGGGTAACCTTCGCGTAGACGTCATCACGTTGTTCCCCGAGATGTTTTCGGCCATCACGGAGTACGGCATTACCAGCCGCGCGGTGAAACAGGGGTTGCTCCAGGTAACGTGCTGGAACCCGCGGGACTACACCACAGATCGTCACCATACGGTAGATGATCGGCCGTTTGGCGGTGGTCCTGGCATGGTGATGAAAATCAAGCCTCTGGAAGATGCCCTGGTCAACGCCAGGCAGGCAACCGGAGCTGCGGCGAAGGTGATCTACCTCTCGCCACAAGGCCGCAAGCTGACTCAGCAGGCGGTCAAAGGCCTGGCCGAACAGGAATCATTGATCCTGATCGCCGGTCGTTATGAAGGCATTGACGAGCGTTTCATTGAAGCTCATGTCGATGAGGAGTGGTCGATTGGCGACTATGTGCTTTCCGGTGGCGAGCTACCGGCCATGGTACTGATCGATGCGGTTACACGGCTGCTGCCCGGAGCTTTAGGGCATGTGGACTCGGCGGAGGAAGATTCTTTCACCGATGGTCTGCTTGATTGCCCGCACTACACCCGACCTGAGGTGTATGCGGATCAGCGTGTTCCCGACGTGTTGCTCAGTGGCAACCATGCACACATCCGGCGTTGGAGAATGAAGCAGTCCCTTGGTAGGACCTTCGAACGACGCGCCGATCTTCTGGAAAGTCGCTCGCTTTCTGGAGAAGAGAAGAAGCTGCTCGAGGAATACCTCCGCGAGCGGGACGATAGTTAAACGTATCGATGGTGGATCACGATCCATCTTAGGAGCACAGCATGACCAACAAGATCATCCAGCAGCTCGAAGCCGAGCAGATGAGCAAGGAAATCCCGACCTTCGCACCCGGCGACACCGTTGTCGTCCAGGTTAAAGTGAAGGAAGGTGAGCGTTCCCGTCTGCAGGCGTTCGAAGGCGTCGTTATCGCCAAGCGCAACCGTGGTCTGAACAGCGCCTTCACCGTGCGCAAGATCTCCAGCGGCGTTGGTGTAGAGCGTACCTTCCAGACCTTCAGCCCACAGATCGACAGCCTGGCCGTGAAACGTCGTGGTGACGTGCGTAAAGCCAAGCTGTACTACCTGCGCGATCTGTCCGGCAAAGCCGCTCGCATCAAGGAAAAACTGTCCTGAGTACAGTTTGCCCGGCGGCCCAGGTCGCTTAGCGAGAAAGAAGCAGCCTTCGGGCTGCTTTTTTGCGTTTTGAACTCCGTACAGGTGACAGCCATGACCACCCGAGACCAGGAAATCCAGCGCCGCACCGAGCTTTCGGTCACCCGCGTGACCAAGGCGGTGTTCCCCAACACCACCAACCATCACAACACCTTGTTCGGTGGCACGGCCCTGGCGTGGATGGACGAAGTGTCCTTCATCGCGGCCACGCGTTTCTGCCGCTTGCCGTTGGTGACCGTTTCCACCGATCGCATCGACTTCAAGCACCCAATCCCGGCGGGCTCGATCGTCGAGCTGGTGGGTACGGTAATCAAGGTAGGCAACACGAGCTTGCAGGTACAGGTGGATGTCTTCGTCGAAAACATGTACCTCGATGGCCGAGAGCGGGCGATTCACGGCGTCTTCAGCTTCGTTGCCATCGACGAAGACAAGCGTCCCGTGCCGGTGCTGGAAGCATCGAAACCCCAAAAGTGAACGGATGTCCAACATTTGGGGCGCAGCTCAAAAGCTGGGGCCGCTGCGCGGCCCATCGCGGCACTAGGCCGCTCCTACACGAAATTCGCTAGCCTTCACGCCGTTGCCGTTGCCGTTGCCGTTGCCGTTGCCGTTGCCGTTGCCGTTGCCGTTGCTTTTGCTTCTAAGCGCGCGGTAGTCCAGGCGCCGCAGATTGCGACTTCAGGAGGCCGAGCGCAGGGCTTGCGGAGGGAGGTGACGGGCATGGATGCCCGTCAAGCGCTGGGCCCCAGGATGGGGCCTGCAGCGCGGTCCTCCCGGGAGCAAGCCCGCAGCGAGGGAACCCCGGAGCGCAGCGCAGGGGCCGGATGATAGGAGCAGGCGGTTTTTGCTCACTTTTTGACAAGACAAAAAGTGAGCCGCCGTAAGGGCGGAAAGGTGACTGTGCGCCACCCTCGCCAACGAATACCAACTTGCCATACGCGCCCACACCCTCGTCCCAGCGTCCCAGCGTCCCAGCGTCCCAGCGTCCCAGCGTCCCAGCGCCCAGCCAATCAGGTGTTCAGCCGATCACAGCGAATGCCTGAACTCACCACCCAGCCCTTCACCGCCGCGGCCCATAAAAACTCACGAGCCTCGATAAGCAATCCAGGGTAGCCCACCCAGCTACAGACAACCCGCCAACCGCTATGAAACACTACGCCCCCCAAAGCCGCCAACAGCTCCCAGCATGCCCGCCCTGGACCACCCGCTCATCGACCAATTCCTGGACGCCCTGTGGCTCGAAAAGGGATTGTCCGACAATACCCGCACCTCATATCGCAGCGACCTGGCCCTGTTCAACGGCTGGCTCCAAGCCCGCTCGGTCAACCTCCCAGACGCCGGCCGCGAACTGATTCTCGACCACCTGGCCTGGCGCCTGGACCAGGGCTACAAGCCGCGCTCGACCGCGCGATTCCTGTCCGGGCTACGCGGTTTCTTCCGCTACCTGCTGCGCGAAAAGCTCATTGCCATCGACCCGACACTCCAGGTGGACATGCCCCAACTGGGCAAGCCGCTACCCAAATCGCTGTCCGAGGCCGACGTGGAAGCCTTGTTGCAAGCCCCGGAGCTTGGCGAGGCTATCGGCCAGCGTGACCGCGCCATGCTCGAAGTACTGTATGCCTGCGGCCTGCGCGTGACCGAGCTGGTCAGCCTCACGCTCGATCAGGTCAATCTGCGCCAAGGCGTACTCAGGGTGATGGGCAAAGGGAGCAAGGAGCGGCTGGTGCCCATGGGCGAGGAGGCGGTGGTGTGGCTGGAGCGCTACCTGCGTAACGGCCGTGCCGAGTTGCTCAACGGCCGCCCCAGTGACGTGCTGTTCCCCAGCCTGCGCGGCGAGCAGATGACGCGGCAGACCTTCTGGCACCGCATCAAGCACCATGCCCAGGTGGCGGGCATCGACAAAGCCTTGTCGCCGCATACCCTGCGACACGCGTTCGCCACGCACCTGCTCAACCACGGTGCGGACCTTCGCGTGGTGCAGCTGTTGCTGGGCCACAGCGACTTGTCGACCACGCAGATCTACACCCACGTGGCAAAAGCACGGTTGCAGCAACTGCACGCCGAGCACCATCCGCGCGGATGAATGTTTTTCATGTTCGGCCAACCGACAGTCTGCGGCGGCTTCAAGCCAGGCGTGATGTGGTAGGCTTGGGCGGTTAGCACCAAGGGCCGCCCAGTCACCTCGTCGTTTTGCTCAGGTGACGCTCTGCGGCCCCTGTCCGCCCTCAGGAGTATCCATGCGCGTGACCCCGTTTTTCGCCGCCGCCGCCTTGGCGCTGGCCAGCACCTTTGCCGTGGCTGCGGCGCCCGATACACCCGTCGGCGCAGAGCAGGCCATTCGCAAGTCATTGCAGAACCTGTCCCTGGAAGTGCCCGTTGAAAGCGTGGCCAGCAGCCCGGTCAGCGGCCTGTACGAAGTCAAGCTGCAAGGCGGGCGCGTGCTGTACGCCAGCGCCGATGGCCAGTTCGTGATGCAGGGTTATCTGTTCCAGATCCAGGACGGCAAGCCCGTCAACCTGACCGAGAAAGCCGAGCGCCTGGGCATTGCCAAGCTCATCAACGGCATTCCGGCAGGTGAGATGGTGGTGTATCCGGCCAAGGGCGAAACCAAGTCCCACATCACCGTCTTTACCGACACCACGTGCCCGTACTGCCACAAGCTGCATGCCGAAGTACCCGAACTCAACCGCCGCGGTATCGAAGTGCGTTACGTCGCCTTCCCACGCCAAGGCCTGGGCTCGGCCGGCGACCAGCAATTGCAGGCGGTGTGGTGCTCCAGCGACCGCCGCAAGGCCATGGACAAAATGGTCGAGGGTGATGAAATCAAGGCAGCCAAGTGCACCAACCCGGTCAGCAAGCAGTTCCAGTTGGGGCAGTCGATCGGCGTCAACGGTACGCCGGCCATCGTGCTCGAAAACGGCCAGGTGATTCCGGGTTACCAGCCTGCACCGCAGGTCGCCAAGCTGGCGCTTGCCAAGTAATACAGTTCAATACGCCGTCGTCATGGGGTGACGGCATGTTTCACGGTCGGCAAAGGTGTCGGCCGTTCAATGGGGAGTTCACAGTGAAACCGGTCAAAGTAGGCATCTGTGGGTTGGGGACCGTCGGTGGCGGAACCTTCAATGTACTTCAGCGCAACGCCGAGGAGATTGCCCGCCGTGCCGGGCGCGGTATTGAAGTGGCCCAGATCGCCATGCGCTCGCAGAACCCGAACTGCCAGATTACCGGTACCCCCATTACCGCTGATGTGTTCGAAGTCGCGAGCAACCCCGAGATCGATATCGTCATCGAGCTCATTGGCGGCTACACCGTAGCCCGCGACCTGGTGCTCAAGGCCATCGAAAACGGCAAGCACGTGGTCACCGCCAACAAGGCGTTGATCGCCGTGCATGGCAACGAAATCTTCGCCAGAGCCCGTGAAAAGGGCGTGATCGTCGCCTTCGAAGCGGCGGTGGCCGGTGGCATTCCGGTGATCAAGGCCATTCGCGAGGGCCTGTCGGCTAACCGTATCAACTGGCTGGCCGGGATCATCAACGGTACTGGCAACTTCATCCTCACCGAAATGCGCGAGAAAGGTCGCGCCTTCCCGGATGTGCTGGCCGAAGCCCAGGCGCTTGGCTACGCCGAGGCCGATCCGACGTTCGACGTCGAGGGCATCGACGCGGCGCACAAGCTGACCATCCTGGCGTCGATCGCGTTCGGCATTCCGCTGCAATTCGACAAAGCCTATACCGAAGGCATCACCCAGCTGACCACGGCCGACGTGAACTACGCCGAAGCCTTGGGCTACCGCATCAAGCACCTGGGCATGGCACGCCGTACCGCCGAAGGTATCGAGTTGCGCGTGCACCCGACGCTGATTCCGGCTGACCGCCTGATCGCCAACGTCAATGGGGTGATGAATGCCGTGATGGTCAACGGCGACGCCGCCGGCTCGACGTTGTACTACGGCGCAGGCGCAGGAATGGAACCGACCGCTTCCTCGGTGGTAGGCGACCTGGTGGATGTGGTCCGTGCCATGACCTCTGACCCGGAAAACCGTGTGCCCCATTTGGCGTTCCAGCCCGATTCGCTGTCGGCGCACCCGATCCTGCCAATCGAAGCCTGCGAGAGCGCTTATTACCTGCGTATCCAGGCCAAGGACCACCCAGGTGTGCTGGCCCAGGTGGCGAGCATTCTGTCCGAGCGCGGCATCAACATCGAATCGATCATGCAAAAGGAAGCCGAAGAGCAAGACGGCCTGGTGCCGATGATCCTGTTGACCCACCGCGTGGTGGAGCAGGGCATCAACGACGCCATCGTCGCCCTCGAGGCCCTGCAGGATGTGGTGGGCCAGGTCGTGCGCATTCGCGTCGAGCAGCTCAACTAGGGTTGGCCTGAACAGCCTTGTGACGAGCGTCCGGCAAGGCTGTTTGCGTACCTGCGTGACCAAGTACCAGGGCTTGTTGCACAGAGCCCCAGCGACACCCTCGACGCTGCAGCTAGATGCAGCGTAGGGGCTTTAGAACACCCTATAGTCACGGCAAGCCAAGGCATGCCGCCCAGGTTCGAGGCCACTGGCCCTTTCCTGCTGCGGGCAAACGAGGCTTGCCGCTCAAACCAAAGGTTTGTCCCATGCGCTATATCAGTACCCGCGGCCAGGCACCGGCCCTGAACTTCGAAGACGTATTGCTCGCCGGCCTGGCTACCGACGGTGGCCTGTACGTCCCGGAAAACCTGCCACGTTTCACCCAGGAAGAAATCGCATCCTGGGCGGGCCTGCCGTACCACGAGCTGGCATTCCGAGTCATGCGCCCGTTCGTCGAGGGCAGCATCGCCGATGCCGACTTCAAGAAGATCCTCGAAGAAACCTACGGCGAATTCGCCCACGCTGCCGTTGCCCCGCTGCGTCAGCTCGACAGTAACGAGTGGGTGCTTGAGCTGTTCCACGGGCCGACCCTGGCATTCAAAGATTTCGCTCTGCAACTGCTTGGTCGCTTGCTCGACCATGTGCTGGTCAAGCGCAACGAGCGCGTGGTGATCATCGGTGCCACCAGCGGCGACACCGGCTCCGCCGCCATCGAGGGCTGCCGTCGGTGCGACAACGTCGACATCTTTATCCTGCACCCGCACCAGCGGGTCTCGGAAGTGCAGCGTCGGCAGATGACGACGATCTTCGGCGAGAACATCCACAACATCGCCATCGAAGGCAACTTCGATGACTGCCAGGAAATGGTCAAGGCGAGCTTCGCCGACCAGTCGTTCCTCAAGGGCACCCGTCTGGTGGCCGTCAACTCGATCAACTGGGCGCGGATCATGGCCCAGATCGTCTACTACTTCCATGCCGCCCTGCAGTTGGGCGGCCCGGCCCGTTCGGTGGCCTTCTCGGTGCCAACCGGCAACTTCGGCGATATCTTCGCAGGCTACCTGGCACGCAACATGGGCCTGCCGATCAGCCAACTGGTGGTGGCCACCAACCGCAACGACATCCTGCACCGCTTCATGAGCGGCAACCAGTACGTCAAGGAGCAGTTGCACGCCACCCTGTCGCCGTCGATGGACATCATGGTCTCGTCCAACTTCGAGCGCCTGCTGTTCGATCTGCACGGTCGTAACGGTGCATCGATCGCCGAGTTGATGGCCAACTTCCGCCAGGGCGGCGGCTTTAGCGTCGAACAGGACCGCTGGACCGAGGCACGCAAGCTCTTCGATTCGCTGGCCGTCACCGATGAACAGACCTGCCAGACCATCGCCGAGGTGTTTGAGGCGACCGGCGAGGTGCTGGACCCGCACACGGCCATCGGCGTCAAAGCCGGTCGCGAGTGCCGCCGTAGCCTGGATACGCCCATGGTCGTGCTGGGTACTGCACACCCGGTCAAGTTCCCCGAGGCGGTCGAGCAGGCGGGCGTTGGCAAGGCGCTTGAATTGCCCGTGCACATGAGCGACCTGTTTAGCCGCGAAGAGCGTTGCACCGTATTGCCCAATGACCTCAAGGCAGTACAAAGCTTCGTCAGCCAGCACGGCAATCGCGGCAAGCCGCTCTGACCTTGCAGGCTCCGGGTCGGACCGATCCGGAGCCTCAGCGGTTTCGATGGTTTAATTCAGACAAATCCTATTCTGGCCGATCGTCTTCGCGCCTAGATTAGCCGGTCCTCCCAGCAGGAGCGGCTCATGCAACAGCCCCATGTACTGATTCATCACGTGCGCCCGTCCCACCAGATCCTTCTGCACCAGGCCCTCAATGCCCAGGGCGTGTTTCAGGTGCGGATCTGTCAGGACAAGGCCGAGCTCGACGCGTGCCTTTCGAGCGCATTCTCCCCGGATTTATTGATCTTCGACCATGCCATGCCCACCCGCACGGGGACTGCGATGCTCAAGCGGTTACCGCCCACCTGCCCGGTGCTGTTCGTAGGCCAGGCAGGCGCCCGGCGGCGCAACCTGGCTGAACAGGCCCGCAGTTTTGGCTTGCACGTCATCGCGGAGTTGCCATGGCCACTGTCTTCCCCAGCCCTGCAAAGGGCGTTGCAAATACTGCCCAGCCCGTCCGAACGTGAAAGGTCGCAGCCCATGGAAGCACTGACGGCGCATTGAACAGCATGGAAGGTTAGAACTTTCCGCTTCGCTTGCAGGTCTGCTCCTTACAACTCATCAAGCAAGCGAGTAATCCGGATGGAACGAATCTGCAGACTGCTCAACCAAGCCCTCACCCCTTACCAGGCGCACTTGGGTCTGGCCGATAGCCACGGTAACCGGCAGTTGACCGTCCACGACCACCTGGCCAGGGTGGTATTGCAACGCACGGTCAGCGAGCGTCAATTGCAGGAGCAACGCCTGCTGGTGGATATGGTCGATGGTCTGCACCGTGATCTGCAGATCGCCGAAGGGCGGCTGCAGCCTTGCGTGATTGCTGCGTTGCAGCAGCGTCAGCAACCTCAGGGAACCTTTGCCTGAGCGAGTCATCAGATTGATCAGTACAGCCGGCCACTGCTTTGCTCCCGCATGGCCACTGCTGTCGCTGGAAGCTCAAGGGCTTTCGCTTGACCCCGGACGTTCTTCCCCAGCGTCCGGGGTTTCTTTTTATCTGGGTTGAGGGTTTGGAAGGTCGATCGACCCAGCGGCGTGGCGCTCGTCCTGTTCAGGGCGTTCGGGGTGTGCCGCCGCGTGGTCGTTGAAGAAGGCTCGGCTGTGTTCGAGGTAGTCCGCCTGCTGGGCGGGGTCGAGCCAATGCGCATATAGTTTTGGTAGCACCGTCTGGCGCAGCTGGGTCAAGACCTGATCGATGTGGGCCATGGCGGCTTGTCCCTGCGGGCTGGCCGAGCAGCCCACATGCAGGAATTGGTAGGGTTTCACACCCTGTACCGGGTGAAATTGGTAGTCAGCCGGCGATCCGCCTTGTTGCTGGATCAGATAGCGAACTTCCGGCCAGTAGCCGAGCACCAGGCGCAGTCGGCCCAAGCGTTGCATCTGCAGCAGGTTGGCGGTGGCCTGGGTGCCGTAGTGCCGGCTGACGGCGGCATCTGGCAGGTTGCTCAGCGTAGCGTCGATCACAGCCCCATAACTGCGCTCTGCCACTACACCGAGGCGTAGCGATGGGTCGCTCAGCAGGCCTTGAAGATCGACCTCATCACCGTCGAGGTGGGGCGCCACCAAGGCATGGTTCTGCTTGCGCACGACCAGGCCGCTGGTTTGCACGCCCAGCAACGGGATGGAAAAGCGTACATAGCGGGCGCGCTCGGCGGTCCATAGCAGCATCGGGTCACAGGTCAGGCTGCTGCTGTCCTGCAGCATCTGCAAGCCACGCGCACGATTGACCCGCACGATGCTGTGCGCATATTCGGGCATCTGCTGGATCAGCTGCGGTAACAGCTGGTCGATCACCCCATGACCTTTTTCCGGGCCGTCGGATACGCTGAACGGTGGCAGATCACGCACCAGCCACAGCAGCCGCTCCTGAGCGCTTGAGGGCACGCTGAGCAGTGCAGCCAGCACGGCGCCCGTCCATGCCAACCTGGCGGGGCGCAGGCAATGGGATAGCGACAGGCTCAGACAGCGCCCGCCTGGCGCAGGGCAGCGATGGCGGCCGCATCATAGCCCAGCTGGCCCAGCAGCTCGTCGGTGTGTTCGCCCAGTGCCGGCCCGACCCAGTCGGCAGAGCCCGGGGTGCCGGACAGCTTGGGGACGATGCCCGGCATGCGGAACGCCTTGCCATCGGGCAGGCGCGCCTGCAGGAACATCTCGCGCGCCAGGTACTGAGGGTCGCTGAACATGTCTTCAGCCGAGTAGATGCGGCTGGCCGGCACCTGGGCTGCGGTCAGGGCCTGCATCAGCTGTTCCAGCGGCAATCCGTTGGCCCAGCGATCGATGACCCCGTACAGCTCATCGCGGCGCAGGTCTCGCCCGTCATTGGTGGCCAGGCTCGAATCCTCGGCCAGGTCGCTACGGCCGAGAGCCACCATCAGACGCTTGAAGATCGCATCGCCATTGGCGCCGATCTGCACATGCTTGCCGTCCGCGCTGGTATGGATGGAGGAGGGCGTGATGCCCGGCATGATATTGCCCGTGCGCTCGCGGATGAAACCGAAGACGTCGAACTCCGGCACCATGCTCTCCATCATGGCGAAGATGGCCTCGTACAGCGCCACGTCGACCACCTGGCCAAGCCCCCCGTTGACCTCGCGATGACGCAGGGCCATCAGTGCGCCGATCACCGCCCACAACGCTGCAATGGAGTCGCCGATGGAAATACCGGTGCGCACGGGCGGGCGATCCTCGAACCCCGTGATGTAGCGCAAACCACCCATGGACTCGCCCACTGCGCCGAAGCCCGGCTGCTCCTTCATCGGCCCGGTCTGACCGAAGCCTGATAGACGCACCATGACCAGCCGCGGGTTGAGCGCATGCAGCACGTCCCAGCCAAAGCCAAGCTTTTCAAGCACGCCCGGACGGAAGTTTTCGATCAGGATATCCGCCTCGGCAAGCAGCTTGCGCAGGACCTCGCGCCCGTCGGGGTGCTTGAGATTGAGGGTAAGCGAGCGCTTGTTGCGCGCCTGCACGAACCACCACAGCGAGGTGCCCTCGTAAAGTTTGCGCCACTTGCGCAACGGGTCGCCGCCGTCGGGCGATTCCACCTTGACCACCTCGGCGCCGAATTCGGCGCAGATGCGCGCCGCGAATGGCCCGGCGATCAAGGTGCCGAGCTCGACCACTTTAAGGCCGGCGAGGGGTTTGCTTGACGTCGACATGGGGCATCCGTGGCAGCTGTAAAGAGCGGTGTTTTTATCACAGCTGCGATGCGGCAGATACTGCCGCGGCGCAACCGGGGACTGGATCGGTTAGACTGTGCGACTTTTCTTCAGGCAAGAAGCACCCCGACCATGGCCCAGCCGTCCACCACCTACAAATTCGAACTGAACCTGACCGACCTCGACCGCAATGTGTACGAGAACGTCAAGCAGACCATCGCGCGGCACCCTTCGGAAACCGAGGAGCGTATGGCGGTTCGTCTGTTGGCCTATGCGCTTTGGTACAACGAAAACCTGACATTCGGTCGGGGCCTGTCGGACGTCGATGAGCCGGCGCTGTGGGAAAAAAGCCTGGACGACCGTGTGCTGCATTGGATCGAAGTAGGCCAGCCAGATGCCGATCGCCTGACCTGGTGCTCGCGCCGTACCGAACGCACCAGCCTGCTGGCCTACGGTAGCCTGCGGGTGTGGGAAGGCAAGGTGGTGAGCGCGGTGAAGAACCTCAAGAACCTCAGCATCGCGGCCGTGCCCCAGGAGGTGCTCGAAACCCTGGCCACCGACATGCCCCGCAGCATCAAATGGGATGTGATGATCAGCGAAGGCACGGTGTTCGTGACCGATGACCGTGGCCAGCACGAAGTGCAATTGCAGTGGCTGCTGGGGGAGCGCGGCTGAACCTTCCCATGCGTATCGAACCCCGCCCGCTGCCCCCGACCCTGCCGTTTCTTGGCAACCTGCCACCCTTGCTGACGCGCCTGTACGCCGCCCGTGGCGTGCAAAGCGAGGCCGAACTGGACAAAAGCCTGGCGCGCCTGCTGCCCTACCAGCAGCTCAAAGGCATCGACGCGGGCGTCGACCTGCTGCTGCAGGCCATCGACCAAGGCCAGCGCATTCTGATCGTCGGTGACTTCGATGCCGATGGCGCCACGGCCAGTACCGTCGGCGTGCTGGGTTTGCGCCTGCTCGGTGCGGCCCACGTGGATTACCTGGTGCCCAACCGCTTCGAGTACGGATACGGCCTCACGCCGGAAATCGTCGAAGTGGCATTGCAGCGCCAACCACAGCTGCTGGTCACGGTAGACAACGGGATCTCCAGCGTCGACGGCGTCGCGGCGGCGAAGGCGGCTGGCCTCAAGGTGCTGGTGACCGACCACCACCTGCCCGGCGAGGCGCTGCCGGACGCCGATGCCATCATCAACCCCAACCAGCCAGGCTGCCCGTTTCCGAGCAAGTCGCTGGCAGGGGTCGGGGTGATTTTCTACGTCCTCATGGCCCTGCGCGCGCGCTTGCGCAGCCTGGGCCGCTACGACACCCAGCCGCAGCCGAACATTGGTGAACTGCTGGACCTGGTTGCCCTGGGCAGTGTTGCCGACGTGGTGCCGCTGGACGCCAACAATCGCATCCTGGTGCATCAGGGTCTGGAGCGCATTCGTGCCGGACGCGCCCGGCCTGGCCTCAAGGCGATTCTGGAGGTGGCCAAGCGCGACCACCGGCGCATCACCTCCACCGACCTGGGTTTCATTCTGGGCCCGCGGTTGAACGCCGCAGGGCGCCTGGACGACATGAGCCTGGGTATCGAGTGCCTGCTCTGCGAGGATCCTGCCCTGGCGTTGGACATGGCCCAGCAATTGGACGGCCTGAACCAGGACCGCAAGTCTATCGAGCAGGGCATGCAGCGCGAGGCGCTGGCCCAGTTGCGGGACTTGCCGGTCGAGTCGATGCCCTATGGGCTGTGCCTGTTCGATGCAGAGTGGCACCAGGGCGTCATTGGCATCCTCGCCTCTCGCCTCAAGGAACGCTATCACCGCCCGACCATCGCCTTCGCCGATGCCGGCGACGGCATGCTCAAGGGCTCTGCGCGCTCAGTGCCGGGGTTTCACATCCGCGATGCGCTCGATGCGGTGGCCGCGCGCCATCCACAGCTAATCAGCAAGTTCGGTGGCCATGCCATGGCGGCAGGGCTGTCCTTGCCCGAAGCCAACTACCCCGCGTTCGCCGAGGCTTTCGACCAGGAGGTGCGCCGCCAGCTGTGCGAGGACGACCTCACCGGGCGGCTGCTGTCCGATGGTAGCCTGGCGGTGGAAGAATTCCACCTGGACCTGGCCAAGGCGCTGCGCCAAGCCGGGCCTTGGGGGCAGCATTTTCCGGAGCCGCTGTTCCACGGCGTGTTCCAGCTGGTCGAACAACGCGTGGTGGGTGAGCGTCATTTGAAAGTCGTGCTCAAGAGTGAGTGCGGCACGGTGCGCCTGGACGGCATCGCCTTCGGTATCGACCGCGAGGTTTGGCCCAACCCGACCGTGCGCTGGGTGGAGCTGGCCTACAAGCTGGATGTGAACGAGTTTCGCGGCAATGAAAGCGTGCAACTGATGATCGCCCACATGGAGCCGCGCTGAGCCAGGAGCTGTGTGAAAAAAATTCGAAAAGAGGTCAGGCTGTATTCAACGCAGCCTCACCGCGTATCAAGGCTTTTTACGCAACGCCCAGGGCATCGCGGCCAAACCCCATGGAACCTTCCCCCTACCTAATCTGGTCTAGTCTGAACACAGACCGGTACCGGGCCAGGGATGCGTGGTTGACTGCCCGGGCCGGATCACTTTGCAGCCATTGGGAGGTGCCCTCATGAGCATGCTGCTCGAGCCTTACACCCTGCGTCAGCTGACCCTGCCGAACCGCATCGCCGTATCACCGATGTGCCAGTATTCCTCGGTCGATGGCCTGGCCAACGACTGGCACCTCGTGCATCTGGGCAGCCGTGCCGTCGGCGGGGCGGGCCTGGTCGTCACCGAGGCCGTGGCAGTCACGGCCGACGGTCGTATCACCGCTGAAGACCTTGGCCTGTGGGACGACGCGCAGATCGCCCCCTTGCAGCGCATCACCCGTTTCATCACCGCCCAAGGGTCAATCCCGGGTATCCAGCTCGCCCATGCCGGGCGCAAGGCCAGTACCTACCGCCCGTGGCTAGGCAAGCATGGCAGCGTCACGTTGGAGGAGGGCGGCTGGCAGCCGGTGGGGCCGTCGAAGATCGCGTTCGATCCTGAACACACCGTGCCCAGTGAGCTGACCCATGCGCAGATCCAGGAAGTAGTGCAGGCCTTTGTCGCCTCGGCCAAGCGCGCGCTGGAGGCGGGTTTCAAAGTGGTCGAAGTGCACGCGGCCCACGGTTACCTGCTGCACCAGTTCCTGTCGCCGCTTAGCAATCAGCGTCAGGATGAATACGGCAGCTGTTTCGACAACCGCATCCGCCTGACCTTGCAGGTGGTCGAAGCGGTTCGTGCGGTCTGGCCGGCCGAGTTGCCATTGTTCGTGCGGGTGTCGGCCACCGACTGGGTCGAAGATGGTTGGAACCCGGACGAAACCGTCGAGCTGGCCCGACGCCTGCGTATGCTTGGGGTGGACCTGATCGATGTGTCTTCGGGCGGCACGTCCAGCAATGCCGAGATCCCGACCGGCCCTGGCTACCAGACCCGCTTTGCCGAGCGCGTGCGCAAGGAGTCGGAAATGGCCACGGGCACCGTGGGCATGATCACCGAGCCGGCCCAGGCCGAGCACATTCTGCGCACAGGCCAGGCCGACCTGATTTTCCTGGCCCGGGAGCTGCTGCGCGATCCGTACTGGCCGCTGCATGCAGACGACGACCTGGGCGGCCACCAGGCCACCTGGCCGGCGCAATATCAGCGGGCCACCAGCCGGTCGAGCCCCATTCACGAATCGGACCTGCGCGACTAAGCGGCCCTGGATGCCGGCGGCGGGCCTCTAGGCACCGGCAAGCCGCCGCCGGCCTGCGACGATGCAACATCTGGAAGCAAATCCTCTGTGGCGTGATGTGGGGCAAGTCTTACTCTGGCTGCTGACTTCCCTGATGTGGAGATGCGCATGATGAATACCCGGGGTTTGCTTGATCAATTGCTCAAATCCGGCCAGCAACTGCTAGAGAAGCAGGCGGGCGGGGCCAAGACGGGTACAGGCGCCGGCGGGCTCGGCGGGTTGCTGTCAGGCGCAGGTGGCGGCCTGCTTGGCGGCGGTGCGCTGGGCGTGTTGCTCGGCAGCAAGAAAGCCCGCAAGTTTGGCGGCAAGGCGCTCACCTACGGGGGCCTGGCCGCGCTTGGCGTGCTTGCCTACAAGGCCTATGGCAACTGGCAGGCCCAGCAGGCCAACCAACAGGCCCCTACACCAGAGCCGCAGACGGTGGACCGCGTACCTGCGGCCCAGGTGGAGCAGCACAGCCAGGCGGTGCTGCGCGCACTGGTCGCTGCGGCCAAGGCGGACGGTCATGTGGATGAGCGCGAGCGTGCGCTGATCGAGGGTGAGTTCACCCGCCTGGACGGTGACCGTGAAGTGCAGCAGTGGCTGCACGCGGAGCTCGACAAGCCGCTGGACCCGGCCGAGGTGGCCCGGGCCGCCCAGACGCCGGAAATCGCTGCCGAGATGTACTTGGCCAGCGTGATGATGGTCGATCAGGAAAACTACATGGAGCGTGCTTACCTGGACGAACTGGCGCGCCAGCTGGGGTTGGCCCACGGGTTGCGCGAGGAGCTGGAAAAGCAGGCGCGGCAGGGATAAGCCGCGCGTGCAGCTTGGCCCAATCGGGAGGATCACTGCGGTGGCGGGGCGTTCTGTCAGAATTTGACGCGCAATTCTGTAGGACGCCTGGGCTATACTTCGGCGATTTTTCCTGCTCGTAGTGAATCCCTGAGGGCTGAATGTGAAGAACTGGACGTTGCGCCAACGGATCCTGGCAAGTTTCGCCGTGATCATCGCCATCATGCTGCTGATGATCGTGGCGGCCTATTCACGCCTGGTGACCATCGAATCTGCCGAGCAGGAAGTTGGGGCCGACAGCATTCCGGGGGTCTACTACAGCTCGATGATCCGCAGCGCATGGGTGGACAGTTACGTCACCAGCCAGCAGTTGGTCGGGCTTTCTGACCGGCGCGAGATCAGCTCAGCCGACATCGAACTCTTCAAGAGTTTCGAAGACCGGCTCAAGCAACACATGGCCAGTTACCAGACCACCATTCGCGATGGCGAGGACCAGGCCCGCTTCGACGCCTTCGTGAAGCTCGAACAAGCCTACATGCAGAACGTCAATCAGGTGCTCGATGCGTATCGAGAACGCAATTATGCCGAAGCCCAGCGCTTGATCGCCCAAGTGCTGACCCCCACCTGGGTCGAAGGGCGCAAGCACCTGAACGAGGTGATCGAACAGAATCGCTTGGCCGCCGACGCCGCCACCCGGGAAATCGTCAGCGCGGTGAACACGGCCAAGGGCAGCATGGTCGTGTCGCTGTTGCTGGCCATCGTGGCTGCCGGTATCTGTGGCCTGCTACTGCTGCGCGCCATTACCTCGCCCATGAGCCTCATCGTGACTGCGCTGGACAGGCTTCGCTCCGGTGACCTGAGCATGCGCCTGAACCTGGACCGCCAGGACGAGTTCGGTGCGGTTCAGGGCGGTTTCAATGAAATGGCCGAGGCCCTGGCCAATCTTGTGGCACAGGCGCAGCGCTCGTCGGTGCAGGTCACCACCTCGGTGACGGAAATCGCGGCCACCTCCAAGCAGCAGCAGGCTACCGCCACCGAGACGGCTGCGACCACGACCGAAATCGGTGCCACGTCGCGTGAAATCGCCGCCACGTCCCGCGACCTGGTGCGCACCATGACCGAAGTCACCTCGGCCGCCGATCAGGCGTCGAGCCTGGCCGGCTCCGGCCAGCAGGGGCTGGCGCGCATGGAAGAAACCATGCACCAGGTCATGGGTGCGGCCGACCTGGTCAACGCCAAGCTGGGCATTCTCAACGAGAAGGCCAGCAACATCACCCAGATGGTCGTCACCATCGTCAAGGTGGCCGACCAGACCAACCTGCTGTCGCTCAACGCGGCCATCGAAGCCGAGAAGGCCGGGGAATATGGCCGCGGTTTCGCCGTAGTGGCCACCGAAGTGCGCCGCCTGGCCGACCAGACGGCGGTGGCGACCTATGACATCGAGCAGATGGTGCGTGAGATCCAGTCGGCCGTGTCGGCCGGGGTCATGGGCATGGACAAGTTTTCCGAAGAGGTGCGCCGCGGCATGTTCGAGGTTCAGCAGGTCGGTGAGCAACTGAGCCAGATCATCCATCAGGTCCAGGCACTGGCGCCGCGGGTACTGATGGTCAACGAGGGCATGCAGGCCCAGGCCACCGGTGCCGAGCAGATCAACCAGGCGCTGGCGCAATTGAGCGACGCCAGTACCCAGACTGTGGAGTCGCTGCGCCAGGCCAGTTTTGCCATCGACGAGCTGAGCCAGGTCGCCGCCGGCCTGCGCGGCGGCGTGTCGCGCTTCAAAGTCTGAAGACGATGATCGACATGCAACCGCGCGCCGTGCCGGCAGGCCACGACAACGGCGCGCTGTACCTGCAGTTTCACCTGGGTGACCAGCGTTTTGCCCTGTCCGTGCAGGAGGTAATCAAGGTGCTGCCCCGTCAGCCTCTCAAGCCAGTGCTGCAAGCGCCGCATTGGGTGGCGGGCATTCTTGCCCACCGTGGCCAGTTGGTGCCGGTGGTGGACTTGGCTGCCTTGTGCATAGGGCGGCCGGCGCTGCAACGTACCAGTACCCGCCTGGTGCTGGTGCGCTATCGCAGCGCACTGCAACTGGGCCTGATTCTGGAGCACGCCACCGAAACCCTGCGCTGCCGTGCTGATGAATTCAAACCCTATGGCGTGGACAATGACCCCGCACCTTACCTGGGGCCGGTCCGCCAGGATGCCCAGGGGCTGGTGCAGCGCATCGAGGTCGACCAGGTGCTGCCCGAGGCCGTGCACCGTGTGCTGTACCCTGACGCACAGGGCGGGACCTGCGCATGAACGAGCGGCATTTCTTTCATTTTCTGCGTGAGCGCATAGGTTTGGACGTCGAGTCGGTGGGCGCATCGATGGTCGAGCGTGCCCTGCGTCAGCGCAGCGCGGCGCTGGGTGCCAGCGGTCTGGACGACTACTGGCTGCGCCTGCAGCAATCGCCGGCCGAGCAACAGGCGCTGATCGAAGCGGTCATCGTGCCGGAGACATGGTTCTTCCGCTACCGCGAGTCCTTCACTGCCCTGGCAAGCCTTGCGCACAAACGCCTGGCCGAATTGGCCGCCGCTCGCCCTCTGCGCTTGCTCAGCCTGCCTTGTTCGACAGGGGAAGAGCCCTATTCGCTGGCGATGGCGCTGCTCGATGCCGGCATCGCCCCGGCATCCTTCCTGATCGACGGTATGGACATCAGCCCTGCCTCTGTGGCCAAGGCCAGCCAGGGTCTTTACGGGCGCAACGCGTTTCGTGGCGACGACCTGGGTTTTCGCGAACGGTACTTCGATGCCATCGACGAGGGCCATCGTGTGCATGACCGTGTGCGCCAGCAAGTGACCCTGCACGTCGGCAATGTCCTTGATCCGGCATTGGCCAGCCGGGAGGGCCTCTACGACTTCGTGTTCTGCCGCAACCTGCTGATTTATTTCGATGTACCCACCCAGCAACGGGTGTTCGAAACCCTCAAGCGCCTGCTTCACCCCCAAGGCGTGCTGTTCATCGGGCCCGCCGAAGGCAGCCTGCTGGCTCGCCTTGGTATGCGTCCGGTGGGCATTGCCCAGTCTTTTGCCTATGTGCGCCAAGACGATATGGCTCAGCAACGACCGGCGCCGGCCGTGCCGATTCAACGCGAACCCATCAAGCCGTTGACCGGCTACCGGCCGACCAATGTCCCCCTGCCACGCATGCGCGGGTCTCTTGGGCCTGTGCCTGACCGGCAGGCCGTCGAAGCTACCGGGCTCGGTGCCCGCGAATTGCTGGCAAGCATTGCCGAGCATGCCAATGCCGGCAACAGCCAGCAGGCGCGTGATGCCTGCCAGCGTTACCTGCGCCAGTACCCCCCGTCGGCCCAGGTGTACTATTGGTTGGGTCTGCTCAGCGACACCGAAGGTGATTTGCAACAAGCGCAGGTTCACTACCGCAAGGCGCTGTACCTTGAGCCGCAGCACCCCGAAGCGCTCGTTCACCTGGCCGCGCTCTTGCAGGCCCAGGGTGACCAGGCCGGGGCCCAGCGTCTGCAAAGCCGTGCCATGCGTGCGGGTCGGGAGGCCGACCGATGAACGATGAGGCTGTGACCGACCTGCTCGCCGAAACCGATGTGCGCATCGATGACTGCTGGAATCGCATCGGCGTGCATGGCAACAAGCAATGCCCGCTGCTTGAGCGTCATGTCCATTGTCGCAACTGCGAGGTGTACGCCGCCGCGGCCACGCGTCTGCTGGACCGCTACGCACTGGTGCAGGACACCGACGCACAGCCGGACCTGGAAGCGGTCGAGCAGGCCTGTACAGGGCGCTCGATGCTGTTGTTCCGCCTGGGGGAGGAGTGGCTGGCGTTGCCTACGGCATGCCTGGCCGAAATCGCGCCCTTGCAGGCCGTGCATTCGCTACCCCATCAGCGCTCGCGCGTGCTGTTGGGCGTTGCCAATGTGCGGGGTGCCCTGGTGCCGTGCCTGTCGTTGCAGGAGCTGCTGGGTACCCCTGGCGGTGCGACTGAACAGCGCAACAATCGGGGCTTGCCACGCATGCTGATCCTGGCAGCCGAGGGTGGCCCGGTGGTCATGGCCGTCGAGGAAATCGATGGTATCCACCGGCTTGATCGGCCCACGGACCTTGCTCACGACGCCATGCGCTTCACGGCAGCGGTGCTGCAATGGCGCGGGCGCAGCGTGCGTGTGCTGGATGAGCAACAGCTGTTGTCTGCCGTACAGCGGAGCCTGTCATGACCCCTGAGCAAATGCGCGACGCCTCGTTGCTCGAACTGTTCAGCCTTGAAGCCGAGGCCCAGACGCAGGTACTCAGCGCCGGGCTTCTGGCCCTGGAGCGCAACCCTACCCAGGCCGACCAGCTGGAAGCCTGCATGCGCGCAGCCCATTCCCTTAAAGGGGCTGCACGCATCGTTGGCGTGGATGCCGGTGTCAGCGTTGCGCACGTGATGGAGGACTGCCTGGTGGCGGCCCAGGAAGGCCGCCTGCGCCTGAGCGCTGAGCACATCGACGCGCTGCTGCAGGGCACCGACCTGTTGATGCGCATTGCAACGCCCAGCGACACAGCCGCCCAGGACGATGTGCCTGGCTTCCTGGTGCTGATGGCCGCCGTATTGGAGCCCGGCAGGCCGAGCGCTGCACCTGCCGCCCCCGCGCAGGCCCGTCCACCCATGGCGCCGCCGCCGGTTGCGAGCCAGACACCGACCGCGCCGCCTGCACCGGCGTCTGAGCCGCCCGCCGATGCCGAGCCTGCGCCACGTCGCAAGGCCGGCAAGCGCACGGTCGAAGGGGGCGAGCGGGTACTGCGAGTGACCGCCGACAGGCTCAACAGCCTGCTCGACCTGTCCAGCAAGTCCCTGGTTGAAACCCAGCGTCTCAAGCCCTACCTGGCCACCTTGCAGCGCCTCAAGCGCATGCATGGCCAGGGCATGCAGGCGCTCGATGGCTTGCGCCTGCAACTCGAAGACAGCGGCCAGGGGAACGAGGTACTCGAAGCCTTGGCCCAGACTCAACGCTTGTTGGCCGAGACCCAGCAGATCCTGCGTCAGCAAGCGGCCGATCTGGACGAATTCGGCTGGCAGGCCAGCCAGCGCGCGCAACTGCTCTACGACACCGCCCTGGCCTGCCGCATGCGCCCGTTTGCCGATGTGCTGGCCGGGCAGAGCCGCATGGTGCGCGACCTGGGGCGCGCCCTGGGCAAACCGGTGCGCCTGGTCATCGAAGGCGAGAAAACCCAGGTCGATCGTGACGTGCTGGAAAAGCTCGAGGCTCCGCTGACCCACTTGCTGCGTAACGCGGTCGATCATGGCATCGAACTGCCAAACAGGCGGCTGTTGGCGGGCAAGCCCGAAGAGGGGCTGATCCGCCTGCGCGTCTCGCACCATGCCGGGATGCTGAGCCTTGAGCTGATGGACGACGGTGCCGGTGTGGACCTGGATCGCCTGCGTGCCAGCATTGTCGAGCGTGCCCTGTCTCCAGCCGAAACCGTCGCGCGCATGAGTGACGATGAATTGCTCACGTTCCTCTTCCTGCCAGGCTTCAGCCTGCGGGACACGGTGACCGAAGTGTCCGGGCGGGGTGTAGGGCTTGACGCCGTGCAGCACATGATTCGCGAATTGCGCGGGGCGATCGAACTGACCCAGACGCCCGGGCTGGGGTGCCGCTTCCACCTGCAGGTACCGCAGACCTTGTCGGTCGTGCGCAGCCTGGTCGTGGAAGTCGGCGGGGAAGCCTATGCCTTCCCCCTGGCGCATATCGAACACACCCTGGCGGTGGATGCCAACGACATCGTGCAGATTGAAGGGCGGCAGCATTTCTGGCATGACGGCCAGCACATCGGTCTCGTAGCGGCCAGCCAGTTGCTGCACCGGCCGGCCGGGCAAACCGACCAGGACAGCCTGCGGGTCGTGGTCATCCGCGAGCGCGAGCGCTTGTACGGCGTGGCCGTCGAGCGCCTGATCGGTGAGCGGGTGCTGGTGGTGATGCCGCTCGATCCGCGTCTGGGCAAAGTGCAGGACATTTCTTCAGGGGCGCTGCTGGACGACGGTTCGGTGGTGCTGATCGTCGATGTGGAGGACATTCTGCGCTCGGTCGACAAACTGCTCAGCACCGGCACGCTCGAGCGCGTCGAGCGCGGCGGTGCCGGCGTCTCTGGTCTGGCGCGCAAACGCGTACTGGTCGTCGACGACTCGCTGACGGTGCGCGAGCTGCAGCGCAAGCTGCTGGGCAATCGCGGCTACGACGTCGCAGTGGCGGTCGATGGCATGGATGGCTGGAATGCCCTGCGCGGCGACGATTTCGACTTGCTGATCACCGACATCGACATGCCGCGCATGGACGGCATTGAATTGGTCACCCTGGTGCGCCGTGACCAGCGCCTGCAATCGCTGCCTGTCATGGTGGTTTCCTACAAGGATCGGGAGGAAGACCGACGGCGTGGCCTGGATGCCGGGGCCGACTACTATTTGGCTAAAGCCAGTTTCCACGACGATGCGTTGCTCGATGCTGTAGTCGAACTGATCGGAGGTGCTCACGGATGAAGATCGCCATCGTCAATGACATGCCCATGGCAGTGGAGGCCTTGCGCCGCGCCGTCGCGCTGGAACCTGCCCATGAAGTGGTGTGGGTAGCCAGCAACGGTGCCGAAGCCGTGCAACGCTGCCAGGAACAGCAGCCGGACCTGATCCTGATGGACTTGATCATGCCGGTGATGGATGGCGTGGAAGCGACTCGCCGGATCATGGCCGATACCCCGTGCGCCATCGTCATCGTCACGGTCGATCGCAAGCAGAATGTGCACCGGGTATTCGAAGCCATGGGGCATGGCGCACTGGATGTGGTCGATACACCGACGCTGGGCGCTGGCGACGCCCGTGAAGCCGCCGCGCCATTGCTGCGCAAGATTCTCAACATCAGCTGGCTGATTGGCCAGCAGCGCCCGCCGACGCCTAGGCCGGTTGCCGCACCGCTGCGTGAAGCAAGCCAGCGACGAGGGTTGGTGGCTATCGGTTCATCAGCAGGTGGCCCGGCGGCCCTGGAGGTACTGCTCAAAGGGGTGCCAGCAGGGTTTCCGGCCGCGATCGTGCTGGTTCAGCATGTGGATCAGGTCTTTGCCGCCGGCATGGCCGAATGGCTCAGCAGTGCAGCCGGGCTGCCAGTGCGCCTGGCACGCGAAGGGGAGCCACCGCAACCTGGCCAGGTGCTGTTGGCCGGAACCAACCACCATCTGCGTCTGCTACAGAACGGGCAACTGGCCTACACTGCCGAACCGGTCAATGAAATCTACCGCCCTTCGATCGACGTCTTCTTCGAAAGCGTGGTGCGCTACTGGTCAGGCGAGGCAGTGGGGGTGCTGCTCACCGGCATGGGGCGCGACGGAGCACAGGGGCTCAAGATGATGCGCCAACGGGGTTTTCTGACCATTGCCCAGGACCAGGCCAGCAGTGCTGTCTATGGCATGCCCAAGGCTGCTGCGGCGATCGATGCCGCAGTGGAAATCCGCCCGCTTGAAGGCATAGCCGGGCGTCTGACGGAAGTTTTTGCACAATGACGAAGTGTAACGAATCATGCCGCCTGGCCGACCGTGTTCAGGTGACCAGCCATGAATGAGCTCCCCATCGAAGGGTTCGCCGCCGCCGATGAAAACTCGGCGATGGTGCTGCTGGTAGACGATCAGGCCATGATCGGCGAAGCCGTGCGGCGGGGCCTGGCCGATGAAGACAACATCGATTTTCATTTTTGCGCCGACCCGCACCAAGCGGTGCAGCAGGCCATGCGCATCAAGCCCACGGTAATTCTGCAGGACCTGATCATGCCTGGGCTCGATGGCCTGACGCTGGTGCGTGAGTACCGCAGCAACCCGGCCACCCAGGACATCCCGATCATCGTGCTGTCGACCAAGGAAGACCCGCTGGTCAAGCGCGCCGCGTTCGCGGCCGGGGCCAACGATTACCTGGTCAAACTGCCCGATACCATCGAGCTGGTGGCGCGCATTCGCTATCACTCGCGCTCCTACCTCACCTTGCTGCAGCGCGACGAGGCTTACCGCGCCCTGCGTGTCAGCCAGCAGCAGTTGCTCGATTCGAACCTGATGCTGCAACGGCTGATGAACTCCGATGGCTTGACGGGGCTGTCCAATCGACGCCATTTCGATGAGTACCTGGAGCTTGAGTGGCGACGGGCGATGCGCGAGCAGCAACAGTTGTCGTTGTTGATGATCGACGTCGATTATTTCAAGGCCTACAACGATACCTTTGGCCACCTGGCCGGAGACGAAGCGCTGCGGCGCGTGGCAGAGGCCATCCGTGGGTCGTGCTCGCGGCCCAGCGACCTTCCGGCCCGCTATGGCGGCGAGGAGTTTGCCCTGGTGTTGCCCAACACCTCCCCAGGTGGCGCCAGGCTGGTCGCCGAGAAACTGCGCCAGAGCGTGCTGGGCCTGGCGATCGAGCACATGGCACCGTCTGCCGGGTCGCACCTGACCGTCAGCGTGGGCTTGGCCACGCAGGTTCCGCCCATCGGCAGCCACTGCCGGCAATTGATCTCGGCGGCGGACAAGGGGCTGTACCAGGCCAAGAACGGTGGCCGCAACCAAGTGGGTGTCGCCTAGCAAGCCGGGGCAGGGGTGCACCTTTCTCGGCTGGCTGCACCCGGCGTCTGGTCGTCGACGACTGTCAGGCGGGTCTGCCGCCACGCGGCCGACTCGGTTATACTCGCAGGCTTTTCACCGAATTCGCACGAGTAGCCTGCCCATGGAAATCCAACCGATCCTGAACACCATCAAGGACCTCTCCGACCGCTCCCAGTCCATTCGGGGGTATCTTTGACTACGATCTCAAGCATGACCGCCTGATCGAAGTCAATCGCGAGCTGGAAGACCCCAACGTCTGGAACAAGCCTGAGTACGCCCAGGCCCTGGGCCGTGAGCGGTCCATGCTGGCGCAGGTCGTCGAGACCCTGGACAAACTGTCCAACGGGTTGGCTGACTGCAAGGACCTGCTGGACATGGCCGTCGAAGAGGGCGACGAAGGCGCTGTCGGCGACGTCGTGACCGAACTGCAAGGCCTGGAAGAACACCTGGCCCAGCTCGAGTTCCGTCGCATGTTCAGCGGCGAGATGGACATGAACAACGCCTACCTCGACATCCAGGCCGGCTCCGGCGGGACCGAGGCGCAGGACTGGGCCAACATCCTGTTGCGCATGTACCTGCGCTGGGCCGACAAGCGTGGCTTCGACGCTACCATCATCGAACTCTCCGAGGGCGAGGTGGCTGGCATCAAGGGCGCCACCGTGCACATCAAGGGCGAGTACGCCTTCGGCTGGCTGCGCACCGAGATCGGCGTGCACCGCCTGGTGCGCAAGAGCCCGTTCGACTCTGGTGCCCGCCGCCACACCTCGTTCTCGGCCGTGTTCGTCTCGCCCGAAATCGACGACAAGGTCGAAATCGAGATCAACCCATCGGACTTGCGCATCGATACCTACCGCTCCTCGGGCGCCGGTGGCCAGCACGTCAACACCACCGACTCGGCAGTGCGTATCACCCACGTGCCGACCAACACCGTGGTGGCGTGCCAGAACGAACGCTCCCAGCATGCCAACAAGGACACCGCCATGAAAATGCTGCGGGCCAAGTTGTACGAGCTGGAGATGCAGAAACGCAATGCGGCCTCGCAGGCGCTGGAAGACAGCAAGTCGGACATTGGCTGGGGCCACCAGATCCGCTCCTACGTGCTGGACGACTCGCGCATCAAGGACCTGCGTACCGGCGTCGAACGCAGCGACTGCCAGAAAGTGCTGGACGGTGACCTTGACCAGTACCTGGAAGCGAGCCTCAAGCAGGGGCTGTAAGCCACACCCTATCGCCGCGCCACCGGCCCCTTGCCGGTAGCGCGCGCCCTGCCCGCCAAGGGCAACGAATACCTGATGGAAACAAAGACGACATGAGCGACCTGAAGACCGAATCGCAAGACCTGCAACAGGAAGAGAACGCCCTTATCGCCCTGCGCAAGGAAAAGCTTGCCGCAGAACGCGCCAAGGGCAATGCCTTCCCCAACGACTTCCGTCGCGACAGCTACTGCAACGACCTGCAGAAACAGTACGCGGACAAGACCAAGGAAGAGCTGGAAGCAGCCGCGATCCCGGTCAAGGTAGCGGGCCGTATCATGCTCAACCGTGGCTCGTTCATGGTCATCCAGGACATGACCGGCCGTATCCAGGTCTATGTCAACCGCAAGACCCTGCCCGAAGAAACCCTGGCTGCGGTCAAGACCTGGGACCTGGGCGACATCATCAGCGCCGAGGGCACCCTGGCCCGCTCGGGCAAGGGTGACTTGTACGTCGAGATGACCCAGGTGCGCCTGCTGACCAAGTCGCTGCGCCCGCTGCCCGACAAGCACCACGGCCTGACCGACACCGAGCAGCGCTACCGCCAGCGCTACGTCGACCTGATGGTCAACGAAGAAACACGCCACACCTTCCGCGTGCGCTCGCAGGTCATCTCGCACATTCGCAAGTTCCTCATCGAACGCGACTTCCTCGAAGTCGAGACGCCGATGTTGCAGACCATCCCGGGCGGCGCAGCGGCCAAGCCGTTCGAAACCCACCACAACGCCCTGGACATGGCCATGTTCCTGCGTATCGCGCCTGAGCTGTACCTCAAGCGTCTGGTCGTCGGTGGCTTCGAGAAGGTCTTCGAAATCAACCGCAACTTCCGCAACGAAGGGGTTTCGACGCGCCACAACCCTGAGTTCACCATGCTTGAGTTCTACCAGGCCTACGCCGACTACCGCGACAACATGGACCTCACCGAGGAACTGTTCCGCGAGCTGGCGCAGCTGGTGCTGGGCTCTACCGATGTGCCGTACGGCGACAAGGTCTTCCACTTCGGCGAGCCGTTCGTGCGCCTGTCGGTGTTCGACTCGATCCTCAAGTACAACCCCGAGCTGACCGCTGCCGACCTGCAGGATGTCGACCGCGCCCGCGACATCGCCCGCAAGGCAGGGGCCAAGGTGCTGGGCCATGAAGGCCTGGGCAAGCTGCAGGTGATGATTTTCGAAGAGCTGGTCGAGCACAAGCTGGAGCAGCCGCACTTCATTACCGAGTACCCGTTCGAGGTTTCGCCGCTGGCCCGTCGCAACGATGAGAACCCTGCGGTGACCGACCGTTTCGAACTGTTCATCGGCGGGCGCGAAATTGCCAACGCCTACTCCGAGCTCAACGATGCCGAAGACCAGGCCGAGCGCTTCCTGGCCCAGGTGGCCGAGAAGGATGCCGGTGACGACGAGGCCATGCACTACGACGCCGATTTCGTGCGCGCGCTGGAATATGGCATGCCGCCAACGGCGGGCGAGGGCATCGGCATCGACCGCCTGGTGATGCTGCTGACCAACTCGCCATCGATCCGCGATGTGATCCTGTTCCCGCACATGCGTCCGCAGGCCTGAGTGAAGTCGAAAAAGCCGCCTTTTCAGGCGGCTTTTTCTTGCCCGAAGCTTTATGTTGTCATCACCGGCCCGCTCGCGATTCAATCCCTGGCCAAGTGAATCTACGATTCCAATGCCTGGGGCCAGATCGGACGCGAACGGGCATGCTCCGACCAGACACCGTACATGAGGTACTCCATGACAACCGCCATGGCTCAACAAGGGGCTGCCGGCATCGCCACCGCCGTTGCCGAAAGCGTGCGTTACCAGGGTCGCAAGACGGCCCGGCAAGGCAGCGAACAGCGCCGCCAACTGATTCTGGACGCCGCCATGCGCATCGTGGTGCGCGATGGCGTTCGGGGCGTGCGACACCGTGCCGTCGCCGCAGAGGCAGGGGTACCGCTGTCGGCCACCACCTACTACTTCAAGGATATCGAGGACCTGCTCACCGACACGTTCGCCCAGTACGTCGAGCGCAGCGCCGCCTACATGGCCAAGCTCTGGCTCAACACCGAAGCGGTGCTGCGCCAACTGCTGGCCCAGGGCGACGGCAGTCCCCAGGCACGGGCAAAACTGGCCGATGAAGTGGCGCGCATGATGGCCGATTATGTGCAGCGCCAACTGCTCACCCGCCGCGATTTCATGATGGCCGAGCAGGCGTTTCGCCAGGAAGCGCTGTTGTGCCCGCGCCTGGCCGAGCTGGTGTGTGCCCACGAGCAGATTCTGCTGCACGGTACGCGCCAGCTGCTGCAAGTCGTTGGCTCGCGGCAGCCGGAACAGGATGCACAGATGTTGACGGCGATTATCGAGCAGATGGAATATCAGGGCCTGCTCAAGCACGCCGAGGCGCAGGCCGATGGGCCGATGCTGGCAATGCTTACCCGATACCTGCAGTTGGTGCTGGCGTCGGATTGAGCCCGACCTTTTCGAGGAAGAAAACCTGATGAAAGCCTGGCGTGTGGTGCTGTTGACGCTGTCATTCCTGATGCTGGGCGGTTGTCTGGTGACGTTTTCCGAACCGCTGCCAGGCAAGTCCTCGGCACCCAGGGGGCTTGTGGGCAGCTGGATCACCAAGGGCGCCTGGGGCGAGCCGCTGAAGCTGGTCATCACGCGTGCCGACGCAGGGGCCTACAAGGCGGTAGCTACACCCAAGGGCAAATCTGCTCAAACCTATGTGTTCAACGTGGCCCAGCAGGGTAATCGCTGGTACCTGTCGGCGCGGGTGCCGGGCGAATTTGGGGGCAACTACGTGATCGGTGGTTTCGATATCGTCGATGGCAAGGAGCTGGTGGTCTATAACCTCGATGTGCAGCAAGTGCAGCAGGCCTTGGGCAGCAAGGAATTGAGCGGGCACAGCACCGAAGTGGCGCAGGACAACGGCGAGGGTGTGCTGGTCGACAGCCCGCCAGAGCGAGTCCTGGTCTACCTCAACGACCCCGCGAATTCGGACCTGTTCGTGGAGGCGGTGCGTTTCAAACGCGCTGGCAAGTGACAGGGCAGGTCTCGGGTGATTCGCGGGTGCGTCAACGGCGCGCGCCCACCCAGGCTGCTCGACACCTGAGTGGCCCGACACGAGCGGACATGGCTTGGCCTGACGGCCGATAAGGATTTCTTTGTGGACGAGTACCAGCAAACCATTCGCGCCCTGTCCGACCGTATCGTGGCCGCGCAAACGCCGATTCGCGTGCTCGATGCAGTCAAGTGGGACGATGGCATCCGCCGCGGCTTCTTCGAGGCCAAGGGCAAGGTGCCGCCTGCCGTGGACCGCGCCTATTATCAGGCGCGCTCACTGGGGTTCGACTCCAGCGCAGTGAAAGCGGAGTTCCAGGCCATCGAGCGTGACATCATCCGCCAGCTTGGCCAGTTCAGCCCCGTGGGGCAGATCATGAAACGCATGTGCCGCGAGTACCGCATGGTAGTGCGCATGCTCGAGGCCAGGGGCACGGAAGATTTCGGTCTGATTTCCCAGGAGCTGTACGGCGCTGCCTCCGACGTTTTCCATGCCGGTGACCCGACCCTGGCCGACCTTGGCCTGATGCTGTCGGACTACCTGAACAACATCGATGGGCGCGGCGACCTCAAGGACGAGCCGAAGAACCTGACGGCCAAGCAAGCGGTGGATATTCTCCAGTGCCGGTTGAACAAGGTGTTCGGCGAAGCCGAAGGGACCATCCGCGTGTTCGAGTCCGACGGCATCGTGGCCGATGCCGCCGCCGGTGCCGACTACATCAAGGTGCGTGCCGATGCCATGTTCAACGCGCGTGATGTACGGGCCTTGGAAGTCCACGAGGGGCTGGTGCATGTGGGCACCACACTCAACGGCCTGAACCAGCCCATCTGTACGTTCCTGGCCAAGGGCCCGCCTTCCTCGACGGTGACCCAGGAAGGCCTGGCCATCCTGATGGAAGTCATCGCTTTCGCCTCCTACCCCAGCCGCCTGCGCAAACTGACCAACCGGACCCGCGCCATACACATGGTCGAGGACGGTGCAGACTTCATGCAGGTGTACCAGTTCTTCCAGGAACAGGGCTTCGACATGGGGCAGAGCTACAGCAACGCCAGCCGGGTATTCCGTGGGTCGGTGCCCAATGGCTTGCCATTTACCAAGGACTTGTCCTACCTCAAGGGCTTCATCATGGTTTACAACTACATTCAGTTGGCCGTGAAGAAGGGCAAGCTGGAGCAGATACCACTGCTGTTCTGCGGCAAGACCACCCTCGAAGACATGCGCACCCTGCGCCAGCTCGTCGAGGAGGGCCTGGTGGAGCCGCCCAAGTACCTGCCTGAGCAATTCCGCGACCTGAACGCCTTGTCGGCCTGGATGTGCTTTTCCAACTTCCTCAACCACCTGAGCCTGGACCGTATTGAAACCGACTACGCGAACATCCTTTAACGGGCTGCGCCTGCTGACGGCAGGCATGCTGCTGGTGCTGCTGGGCGGGTGCAGCGGCTTGCTGTTCTACCCTGAGCGAGGCCAGGCGTTCACGCCTGAGCGGGCCAGGCTCGCCTACAGCGATGTCACCCTGGTTGCCGCCGACGGTGTGCGCCTGCACGCCTGGTGGCTGCCGGCCAAGCAAGGTGTGGCGGTCAAGGGCACGGTGCTGCACCTGCACGGCAATGGGGGCAATCTGCCCGGTCACCTGGGCGGCAGCTACTGGTTGCCGGAGCAAGGTTACCAGGTGCTGATGATCGACTACCGAGGCTACGGACTGTCCGAGGGCAAGCCGCGGCTACCTGAGGTCTATCAGGATATCGCTGCCGCCATGGCCTGGCTCGATCAGTCCCCGCAGGTCAAGGGCAAGCCTCTGGTGTTGCTGGGGCAGAGTCTGGGCGGTGCCATGGCCATCCACTACCTGGCGGCCCATCCCGAGCAGCGCGAACGCTTCAGCGCTCTGGTGTTCGACGGCGTTCCTGCCAGCTACCGAGCGGTGGGCCAGTACGCCTTGAGTACCTCGTGGATGACCTGGCCACTTCAGGTGCCCTTGTCCTGGCTGGTGCCCGATGCCGATAGCGCCATCGAGTCCGTCGGGCAGCTGACCAGCCCGCCCAAGCTCTTTTTCCACAGCATCGATGATGACCTGGTGCCGATGAACAATGTCATCCGCCTGTATCAGCAGGCGCCGCCGCCTCGAGTGCTGCAGTTGACCCGAGGTGGGCATGTGCAGACGTTCGCCGACCCCACCTGGCGCCAAGTGATGCTGCGTTTTCTGGATGATCCCAGCCATTTCACCGGCCTGCGGCGGCTTGCCGAAGTGCCCAATGCCAATGACGAGAAAAACCCGCAATGAGCGAAGAACGCAACGCCATACCGCTGATTCTGACAGGAGTCGGCAGCATCATCATGACGGTGGGGGCCCTGTGGTACTACGGTTACCTGCACTTCGCCAAGCCTGAGGATGCCTTGTTGCTCCAAGACTTCACCATGCTCAAGACGGTACCGGGCGAAGACTACAAGGTGTCATTGGAGCCGGCAGCGCAGGTGGCCCAGTGCGCCGAGGGTGTGCTGGTCCTGTTCGACACCCAGCAAAAAGGCCTCAGTGGCGTGCTGGTCGACAGTCGTAAGCGCGCCGTGCGCTGTGTGGGCGCAGATACGCCGCAGCAGGTGCGATAGGTCTTCGTGGCTAACCGGTAGCAGCAAAAAAGAACCCCGCGCTGGAGGAACGCTCCAGCGCGGGGTTCTTCGTCCTGCCGTGCGGCGTTACTTCATCGAAGAACGCGGTGCAACAGGCTGGTTGTCGTTGGAGATGGTGACTTCCACGCGACGGTTTTGGGCGCGGCCCGAGTTGCTGGAGTTATCCGCTACCGGATACTCCTTGCCGTAGCCTTGGGCAACGATGCGAGCTGGGTCTACGCCTGCGCGGACCAATGCCATGCGCACGCTGCCGGCGCGACGCTCGGACAGGGACTGGTTGTAGCTGGCCGAGCCGACGCTGTCGGTGTAACCCTCGACGATCACCTTGCGCTCAGGGTTTTCCTGAAGGAACTGAGCCAGCTTGGTGATGTTCGGGTAAGCGTTGCTCTTGAGCTCAGCCTTGTTGAAGTCGAACAGCACGTCGCCGAAGGTCACCAGGGTGCCGCGGTCGGTCTGCTTGGCGTTCAGGCTCTGCTGCAGCTTGGCGATCTGGGCGTCACGGGCGTCCAGCTTGGCCTGCGCGCGCAGCGCGGCGGCGTTTTTCAGGTCGCCTTCGGCAGTGCGCAGGGCGATGGTCTGCTTGGCCACTTCAACGCGCTGGTTGGTCAGGTAGGCCAGTTGGTCGACCTTCTGCTCGTCTTCACGGTCCATGTAGGCCTTGTCGGCCTTGTTCAGCCAGTCCTGGGCGTCCTTGGTTTCAAGGGCAGCCACTTTGCTGGCCTGCGGATCGCTCTGCAGGGAGGAGAAGTTGGTACGAGCCGCTTCCAGGTTGGCGTTCGGGTCGTGCGAGCAGGCAGCGAGACCGACGCTCAGGGCCAGGAGGGCGGGAATCATGACGTGTTTGCGCATAGTGTTCATCCTTTGATCGAGTGCGAAGGCTAAGGGAGACAGGGCAGGGCTCACTGAGCGCTGCGCAGGCCTTCCTCACGTACGTCCTGGGCGCCTTGACGGGCGTCCTGTACGGCCTTCTGGGCCTTGGCCGCCTGGGCCTTACGTTCGGCGAGACGCGCGTCCCATTCGGCCTGTTCGGCCAGACGCTTGGCTTCGTCGTACTTCTTGTCATGCATGGCGATTTCGGCCTGCTTGAACTTGTCCTGAGCGGCTTTCATTTCGACAGCAGCGTACTCGGTGCCGCCTGCGCTGACGGCAGAGTTCACGGCGGACTGGGTCACAGCGTACTGTTCGGTAGGCGGGTTGCCTGCACAGCCAGCCAGGACCAGGCTACTGCCCAGGGCCAGCGCGGCCAGCTTGAACCCGCGCACGTAAGTGGATGAAGGTTTGACAGTGCGGGTTTTCATGGTGGTCAGCTCCATTGGATCACTCCTGATAATGACGATGTCCGTAGCAGTCCATCGCTCATCCCCCGGACCGTTTTCATGCGCTTGAGCTCGATGGCGCACAAGTACCGGTGTGCAGGGTTTTAGCGTGATGGCTATTGGCTCCGACTGGAAGAATTTTCGAATAGTTCAGTAAAAAGTCCAGATTACGAGTAACTCTTTCTGACTAATCGGTCAGCTGCAATCCAGCGGAACTTTTGCCCGCCCAAGCGGTTTTGGTCCTGATCGGCACCCGAAATCGTGGCCATGCGAAGATCATTTCTCATCGTTCTCAGCTTCAGTCAGGGCATGCAGATGCTGACGTGAAAGGGCGAGAAAACGAGGTGTGGGCCCTACGTCCTCGTACAGGGGATCGCCTTCCTCATCGGTGGCGATGACCTGATGCCCCTGCACGTAGGGGAAGCTTGCCTCCAGCTCCTCCAGCGCCGCTCCGACCAATTCGCCAAGCAGCGCTTCGGCAGTGCGCTTGGGGTACATGTCGATGAGCGCCGCCAGGCGCGCTTCGGACTCCAGATCAAGGTGCAACACATGTTCGGTACGGCTGAGGGTGCCGGCCGCGTTCTGTTCCCAGTGCTGGGCGAGTTCACGAATTTTCATGATGACCTCTGTTAGCGCCTGCTAGGGCATGCAAGGCATGAGAGTGGTGACCATCAACATTAGTTTGCTTTGGCTGCGCATGGCTTGCCATCGCCGCCTTGCTCTTGGCACTCTGGCAAGAGGTCGCGGCCTCATAGGCGGCGCGATGAGCCTAACAAGGCATGCCAGGCGCTCGAGCTGCGCCACGGAGAGGGCCAATGACCGATATCGATGTGCGTTTGCGTGAAGATGTCCATGTGCTGGGAGAGCTGCTAGGCGAGACTGTTCGTCATCAATATGGCGATGAGTTTTTGCAGAAGATCGAGGACATTCGCCACAGTGCGAAAGCTGATCGACGCAGTTCAGGCGAAGAACTCAGCTCGACCCTGGGTGACTTGGATGATGATGAGCTGTTGCCGGTGGCCAGGGCGTTCAACCAGTTCCTCAACCTGGCCAACATGGCCGAGCAATACCACCTGATACGGCGTCGCGATGCCGATCAGCCCGAGCCTTTCGAGGCGCGCGTGCTGCCTGAGCTGCTGGCCCGCCTCAAGCAGGCCGGCCATGACGATCAGGCCCTGGCGCAGCAGCTGGCTGACCTGGATATCCAGCTGGTGCTCACCGCGCACCCTACCGAAGTCTCGCGACGTACCCTGATCCAGAAGTACGACGCCATCGCCGCCCAGCTGGCCGCCCAGGATCATCGCGACCTGACGCCTGCCGAAACCGCGCAAATCCGCGAGCGCTTGCGCCGTCTCATTGCCGAGGCCTGGCATACCGAAGAGATACGCCGTACGCGCCCAACGCCCGTGGATGAGGCCAAGTGGGGCTTCGCCGTGATCGAGCACTCGTTGTGGCAGGCCATCCCCAACCACCTGCGCAAAGTCGATCATGCCTTGCACGAGGCGACCGGCCAGCGTCTGCCACTGACGGCAGCCCCCATCCGCTTCGCTTCGTGGATGGGCGGTGACCGGGACGGCAACCCCAATGTCACCGCCAAGGTCACCCGAGAAGTCCTGCTGCTGGCGCGCTGGATGGCAGCGGACCTGTTCCTGCGCGACATCGATGCACTGGCGGCAGAACTTTCCATGCAACAGGCCAGTGCTGCCTTGCGCGAGCACGTGGGCGACAGTCCGGAGCCTTACCGTGCGCTGCTCAAGCAACTGCGCGACCGCTTGCGGGCAACACGCAGTTGGGCGCATTCGGCTCTGTCTGCCAGCGTACCGCCTGGGCCTGACGTGCTGGTGGACAACCGCGAGCTGGTTGCACCGTTGCAGTTGTGTCACCAGTCGCTGCATGACTGCGGCATGGGCATCATTGCCGATGGCCCGCTGCTGGACTGCCTGCGCCGGGCCGTGACCTTCGGCCTGTTCCTGGTCAGGCTGGACGTGCGCCAGGATGCCGCGCGCCACCGTGATGCGTTGAGCGAAATCACCGAGTACCTGGGCATGGGCCGGTATGCCGACTGGGATGAGGAACAGCGTATCGGCTTCCTGCAACAGGAGCTGGCCAACCGCAGGCCACTGCTGCCAGCCCACTTCGAGCCTCAGGACGAGACGGCCGAGGTTCTGGCCACCTGCCGGGAAATCGCCGCTGCGCCAGGCGCCTCGCTGGGCTCGTATGTGATTTCAATGGCAGGTGCCGCGTCGGACGTGCTGGCGGTGCAATTGCTGCTCAAGGAGACCGGCCTGGCCCGCCCGATGCGGGTGGTGCCGCTGTTCGAAACCCTGGCCGACCTGGATAACGCGGGCCCTGTGATGCAGCGGCTGTTGGCGCTGCCCAGTTATCGCGCCGGGCTGCACGGCCCTCAGGAGGTCATGATCGGCTACTCCGACTCGGCCAAGGATGCGGGCACCACGGCCGCTGCCTGGGCCCAATACCGCGCGCAGGAAAGCCTGGTGCGCATTTGCGCCGAGCACCAGGTCGAGTTGCTATTGTTCCATGGCCGGGGCGGTACGGTGGGGCGCGGCGGCGGCCCGGCTCACGCCGCCATTTTGTCGCAACCTCCGGGTTCGGTGGCGGGGCGATTCCGCACCACCGAACAAGGGGAGATGATCCGCTTCAAATTCGGCTTGCCCGGCATAGCCGAGCAGAACCTCAACCTCTACCTGGCCGCCGTGCTCGAAGCCACGCTGCTGCCACCGCCGCCCCCGCAGCCGGCGTGGCGCGACCTCATGGACCAGATGGCTGCCGATGGGGTCAAGGCTTACCGCGACGTGGTGCGTGAGCACCCGGATTTCGTCGAGTACTTCCGCCAGTCGACCCCCGAGCAGGAGTTGGGGCGCCTGCCGTTGGGCAGTCGCCCGGCCAAGCGACGTGCCGGCGGTATCGAAAGCCTGCGCGCCATACCCTGGATCTTCGGCTGGACCCAGACCCGACTGATGCTGCCAGCCTGGCTGGGTTGGGAAACGGCACTGAGCAATGCGCTGGCCGCCGGGCAGGGCCCGTTGCTTGCGCAGATGCGCGAGCATTGGCCGTTTTTCCGCACGCGCATCGACATGCTGGAGATGGTCCTGGCCAAAGCCGATGCACAAATTGCAGAGGCCTACGACCAACGTCTGGTGCAACCGCACCTGCTGCCTTTAGGTGCGCAACTGCGCGACCTATTGTCGCAGTCGTGCCAGGTGGTGCTGAACCTGACTGGGCAGCAGGTGCTACTGGCGCATAGCCCTGAAACGCTGGAATTCATCCGCCTGCGCAACACGTACCTGGACCCGCTGCATCGGCTACAGGCAGAACTGCTGGCCCGTTCGCGTAACCGCCAGGCCGCTCTGGACAGCCCGCTGGAGCAGGCATTGCTGGTGACCATCGCCGGTATTGCCGCAGGGCTGCGCAACACCGGTTGAGGGGAGGGGGCAGGTCTGCTCCAGAACGGCGCAGGGGGGCACCGAACAGCTGCGGTACGGGGGTTGCGCTGGGCGCAACCACTTGCCCGCTCGACCTGAAGTGGTGCATTCATGCAACTTTGGGACGCTTGTCGGGCTGGCAGGCGCTGTGTATCTTGAGCAGCCTTCTGACCGATTCATGGTCATACCGAATTTCCGGACTTGGCCCTGGTTGCCGAATCCATTGAATTGCATACAAAAATTTGAGGAGCACAAGATGCGCGTAATTCTGCTGGGAGCTCCCGGGGCCGGTAAAGGTACTCAGGCAAAGTTCATCACCGAAAAGTTCGGTATTCCACAGATCTCCACCGGTGACATGCTGCGTGCTGCGGTCAAGGCCGGCACGCCCCTGGGCCTTGAGCTGAAAAAAGTCATGGATGCCGGCCAGCTGGTCTCCGACGAGTTGATCATCAGCTTGGTCAAAGAGCGCATCGCCCAGCCTGATTGCGCCAACGGTTGCCTGTTCGACGGGTTCCCGCGCACCATCCCGCAGGCAGAGGCCATGGTCGCTGCAGGCGTGGATATCGATGCCGTGGTCGAGATCGCCGTGGACGACGAAGAAATCGTTGGCCGCATGGCAGGCCGCCGTGTGCACCTGCCCTCGGGCCGTACCTACCATATCCAGTACAACCCGCCGAAGGTCGAAGGCAAGGACGATGCCACCGGCGAAGACCTGATCCAGCGCGATGACGACAAGGAAGAAACCGTTCGCCATCGCCTGTCGGTCTACCACAGCCAGACCAAGCCACTGGTGGACTTCTACCAGAAGCTGTCGGCTGCCAACGGTGGCAAGCCCAAGTACAGCCACATCGAAGGTGTGGGCTCGGTGGAGGCGATCACTGCCAAGGTGCTGGCCGCGCTGAGCTGATCGGCACGTTGTCATTGAACGACGGCCCGCTTGCGGGCCGTCGTCGTTTTTGGCCTCGTGCGATGCTGTGGTATCCCTGGCGGCCCACACGGCGGGCCTTTGGGACACGAAGGCGCCGCTGCTCTATACTCCCGCTTTTTTCCACTCACACCTGGATACCTGTTCGATGACCACCTTGTTGGCCCTGGATACCGCTACCGAAGCCTGTTCCGTTGCACTGCTGCATAACGGCGAGGTAACCAGCCACTACGAGGTGATCCCGCGCATGCATGCCCAGAAGTTGCTGCCGATGATCAAGCAGCTGCTGGCCGAATCCGGCGTCGCCCTGGGCACGGTCGATGCCATTGCGTTCGGCCGTGGCCCGGGTGCGTTCACTGGCGTGCGCATTGCCATCGGCGTGGTACAAGGGCTGGCTTTCGCCCTGGAGCGGCCCGTATTGCCGGTGTCCAACCTCGCCGCGCTGGCCCAGGGCGCATTGCGTCAACAGGGTGCCCAGCAAGTGGCCGCCGCCATCGACGCGCGTATGGACGAGGTGTACTGGGGCTGCTATCAGGCCGTAGCGGGGGAAATGCGCCTGCAAGGCGATGAAGCGGTACTGCCACCTGAACGCGTGGCGTTGTCAGCCGGGGCACAAGGACCTTGGTTTGGGGCAGGCACGGGCTGGGGCTATGCCGAGCGCCTGGCGGTCACTGTTGGCGCAAGCGACCCCTCTGCCTTGCCCAGCGCCCTTGATGTACTGAGTCTGGCCCGCTTTGCCTGGGATCGGGGTGAGGCCATCGCAGCCGAGCAGGCCCAGCCGATCTACCTGCGTGACAACGTGGCCACGCCCAAAAAACAGTGAGGCTGTTCGTCGGGCGCTCTCGATAGTGCTACAACCTTTTGCACAAACTGTGGTCAAGTTCTCAATCGAGCGTTAGCGGCGGGCCATCAATGCTGCTAAATTGCCATCATTGGTCCCGGGTGCTCATGCCATGCGTGTCGACGGTTTCTCATCACAGTCCTTTCCGATCAAGCGTACGCCGCGCAAGGCGGCCGTGCATGATGACGTGGCCGATGATGTCGAACTGGTAGAAGAGGCTGCCATGGCACCTCAGGAGCCTGCTGCTCGTCGCCGTGCCAGCACGCTGCCAGCCCGTCAGCAAGACATGGTGTTCCCCCGCGCCCGTGACCGGCGCACCGCCTCGGCCCTTGCCAGTTACCTGAGCACAGCAGGCTTTACTGACTGGGACATGGAAGTACTGGGGCTCGACCTGTACATTTGACGGATGAGCCTGCCGTCCATCCCCTATTTCATTGGTTGCCCGTCGTGGAGCGAAAACGCCTGGCGAGAGTACCTGTACCCTGCTGACGCCAGCGCCGCGCAGATGCTTGGGCTGTACAGCCAGGTATTCAATGCCGTCGAAGGCAACACAACGTTCTATGCCAGGCCATCACCTGCCACGGTGGCCCGGTGGGCGGCAACGATGCCGGCGCATTTTCGCTTCACGGCCAAGTTCCCCCGCGACATCAGCCACGGTGGCGACCTGCGCGACCATCTCGAACCTGCCTTTGACTTCATTCGCCTGATGGCGCCGCTCGGGGCACGCGTGTCTCCTTACTGGCTGCAGTTGCCCGCTTTGTATGGGCCGGGGCGACTGGAAGAGCTGAGCCAGTTTCTGGAGCAGGTGGGCGTGAGCGTGGCGGTGGAAGTGCGTCACCCGGCGTTCTTCGCCAAAGGTGAGGAAGAACGCGCGCTCAACCGGCTGCTGGCCAAGTTGGGCGTCGAGCGGGTATGTCTCGACCCGAGAGCGTTGTTCAGCTGCACTTCCACGGACCCTGCCATCGTGCACGCCCAGTCCAAGAAACCCAATGTTCCACCACGACCAGCTGCTTTCACTCAGCATCCGCAGGTGCGCTTCATCGGCCATCCGGCGCTTGAATACAACGAACCCTTCCTGACCCCTTGGGTGGACAAGCTGGCCGCATGGATCGAGGAGGGGCGCAGCCCGTACATCTTCTTGCATACGGCTGACAACCGCCTGGCGGCCGCGTTGGCTCAGCGTTTCCACCAGCGGCTCATGCAGCGCCTGCCTGGGCTGGCCGCACTGCCGGAATTGCCGCGAGCGCCGGAGGTCAAACAGCTGGGTCTACTTTGATTTCTTCCCGACTGCCGGAGTGCTTGATCATGGATGTGCAAACCCTGCGAGCCGAAGCCTTCAAGGCCTTGCATCAACGCGATGGCGTCTTCGTCATGCCCAACCCCTGGGACGCAGGTTCAGCCAAGCTGCTGGCCAGCCTGGGTTTCGAGGCCTTGGCCAGCACCAGCGCCGGGCTTGCCTTCAGCCTGGGGCGGCCGGATGCCGAAGGGGCGCTGAGCCTCGATGACGTGCTGGACAACGCAGGCGAAATCGTCGACGCCACCGCGTTGCCGGTCGCTGCGGACCTTGAGAACGGCTTCGGGGATTCGCCCGAGGATTGCGCCCAGGCCATCCTGCGCGCTGCAGAGGCGGGGCTGGTCGGTGGCTCCATCGAGGACGCCAGTGGCCGCGCCGCGACGCCCATCTATGAACGGGGCCTTGCGGTGGAGCGTGTCCGTGCTGCCGTGCAGGCGGCGCGCAGCCTGCCGTTTCCCTTCACTTTGTGCGCGCGCGCGGAAAACCTGCTGCACGGTCGCCAGGACCTGGACGACACCATCGAGCGCCTGCAAGCGTTCGCCGAGGCGGGCGCCGACGTGCTCTACGCCCCTGGCCTGCGTACGGCCGAGGAAGTGCGGGCAGTGGTGCAGGCGCTGGCCCCGCGCCCGGTGAACGTGCTGATGGGCATGGCGGGGGTGCCGTTGTGCGTCAACCAGCTTCAGGACCTGGGTGTACGGCGCATCAGCGTGGGTTCGTCGATGGCGCGTGTGGCCTTTGGCGCCTTGCAGCGTGCAGCGCAGGAAATCCGTGAGCAGGGTACTTTCGGCTACGCCGAAGAGGCCTTGCCGTTCGACCAGCTCAATGACCTGTTCCGTCGCGGATGAAGGTCGTTCTGGCGCTTCTGGGCGTACTGGTGCTGGCGGCCGGCCAGGCGTGGCATCTGGGCTGGCGCCCGCCTGCGCAGTGGAACCCGCTGGCCCCCTTGGACGTTAGCCAGCCACCCAACTGGCTGACTGGCTTCAAGCTCAAGCGCCTGCGCGACGACCCGGCGCTTTGCCAGCAGGCGCTTCAGAGCAGTCAACTGCGCTACCGGGCGCAGGCTGACAGCCCTGCTTCGGCCAAATGCCCGCTGAGCAATGTCTGGCGTATCGAGGGTGGCCAGGCCCGCCTGAGCAGCAGTTTCCTGGCCAGTTGCCCGCTGGCGGTCGCCTACGCCTTGTTCGAGCGCCATGGCCTGCAGCCGGTGGCTCAGCGCGTGCTGGGCCAGCCGGTGGTGCAGGTCGATCACCTGGGCAGCTTTGCCTGCCGCAACGTCTACAACCGCAAGGCAGGGCGCTTGAGCCAGCATGCCAGCGCCAACGCTCTGGACATTGCCGGGTTTCGTCTGCGCGACGGCCAACGTATCGTTCTGGCGCGCGACTGGCAGGGGAGCGGGGACAAGGCGGTGTTCCTGCGTGAGGTACGTCAGGCAGCGTGCGAGCACTTCAGCACGGTTCTGGGGCCGGAGTACAACGCCGCGCACCGCGATCACTTTCACGTGGACATGGGTCGTTGGCAGGTGTGCCGTTAGCCTCAGGCGTAGGCGCGCACATTGTTCAACACCACTGGGCGCGCCCAGTGCATGTCGAAGGCCAGGTCGTGCTGCTGGCGTGCCAGGGTCGGCTCATCGAACGGTTCGGGGGCCGGGTCCAGCAGGGTGCTGTCGAATTCGGCGATCGGCAGGAACAGCGGCCGTGGCGCAGGGCCGGGACCCGGCTCGGCGACCGGTTGGCCCTGGCGGGCGACCACGGGCCGAACCCAACTGTTGTCGATATCGAGCTGACGCTGCTGCTCGATCATTTCCAGCGCACCGAACGGCTCAGGGGCAGGCGGCAGCAGGTTGGCCTCCAGTTCGGCCTTGGGCAGGAACAACGGCTCGGGCGGCGCGACCACCGTGTCTTGCACCGGGCAGGCGCGTTGTGCGTCGATCAGCGCCAAGGCACGCGCACCGCCAACAGGTTCTCCGCTGTCCTGGTCGTACTGCACGAATGACTGGCTGACGCTGTCGACGGGCGTTTCAGGCTGCTCGGCCATTGCCCGGGCGAAGAAATCCTGCCACAGGTGGCTGACGCCCCCCAGTGCCTGGGTATTGTGCTGACTGTAGTTGTCGACAGGCGACAGGTAGGTCAAGCCGATAGGAAGAATTTCTGACATGGCAGTCGCGCGCGTTGTGCTCTGGCAGAATAGCGGGATATTGCCTGTATCGGCCGTGGCTGCTGATTCATTAAGGCTTGGTTTGATTTTTAGGTGTAGACGATGGAAGAGCAAGGTGCGGGTATCAGGGTCGAGGCGATGTCGGCTGAGTACGCGGAGCAGGCCAAGGGTTGGGCTGAACGCCTAGGCCTGCCGCTACAGGACGAGAGCGCCGGCTTCGCCGTGCAGATCGGCGCTGACGGCTTGCAGATCCAGCAGCTGGGGCCGCAGGCCCCGGGGCCGGTGCGGGTCGACTTCGTCGAAGGCCAGGCCGCGCACCGGCGCCAGTTTGGCGGTGGCAACGGGCAGATGATCGCCAAGGCGGTGGGCATCGCCCAAGGCATACGGCCGCAGGTGCTGGATGCCACGGCGGGGCTGGGCAAGGATGCGTTCGTGCTGGCCAGCCTGGGCTGCCAGATAACCCTGATCGAGCGCCAGCCGCTGATCGCCGCGTTGCTGGAAGATGGCCTGGCGCGCGCCCGTGCGGATGAAGAGGTGGGCCCGATTGTCGGGCGCATGCGCCTGCTGGCCGGCAACGCCATCGAGCGTATGCGCGCCTGGGAAGGCGAGGCACCACAGGTCATCTACCTCGACCCGATGTTCCCGCACCGCGACAAGAGCGCTCTGGTGAAAAAGGAAATGCGCGTGTTCCGGCCCTTGGTGGGTGATGACCTGGATGCCCCGGCCCTGCTTGAAGCTGCCCTGGCGCTGGCCAGCCACCGGGTGGTGGTGAAGCGCCCGCGCAAGGCACCGATCATCGACGGGCCGAAGCCGAGCCATAGCCTGGAGGGCAAGTCGAGCCGGTATGACATTTACCCCAAGAAGGCGTTGAAAGCTTAAAAGGAAATGTATCGGCCAGTGTGATCATTCCCGAAGTCTGCGGAGATCTTCCCGTAGTGCATCCATGATTGCATCCTCGTTTTCCTCATAGAATGCGAGACTAACTTGGGAGTCGACGGAAGGTCGGCGACTTGGACTTGGACTTGAACTTGGACCTGGAGGCGGGGTTTGGGAGTCTGGTACCAGAGCCAGGCTGACGGCCACCTCGTTCCGCGTATATCGCCATTTTGACGAGCGTGTAGCCGAATACATGTCGTATAGCATTTTTTCTTTATCAAGCCTCTCGATAATATGATTTGCGTGCTGGATCTTCTCTGTGCGCCCCCGATCGGTCGCATCACTCAGCATAGTCCTTGCACCTGATAGGCGTTTCTTTAGCGATTTGCCGAGCGCCATGTGTTCGTTAGCGGACAAGCTGGAGTTGGGGGTGTATAGCTTGGGTGAAAGCTTTTGATAGGAGTATCCGCCTTTTCGCCACTTGAAGAACGAAGTATATCGGCCACTTGGGTCCGACCGGTTAATCGGGTCATTGCTGCAGTAGGCGTAAGCATTGATTCCCCCTTTTCCAAATGGTGACAAGCTGTCCACACTGTAAAAGCGCATCAGCTCTGGATTGAACAGGCGGTGACCATTACCCAGCAAGTAGCCTATGGCGGCGGGTAACCAACTCTGGCCTGTGAATCGAGATAACAAGGGATTGTCAGGCGGGCTACTGTCATTGCCGTAGGGGCCGTAGTTAATGGTCGTCTGGCTTTCTGAGACAATGTTGACGGTCGACGATTGTGCGTCTGTAGCCAGGAGGCTCGCTTGCGAAGGTAGGCTTGTCGTTTCGCATAGGTTCTGGCTATTGGCGCTGAGCACTGTCTGGTGAGTACTGCCTGTATACAAAGTCGAAAGCTTATTGCCTTTGTAAAAGATCTTCAGTGTTCGCGCTTTCATGGGGGTGTGCTCATAGTCGTAGAGGATACGAGCTTGTTGAAGAGTTTCAGGGTTGACTACTGGCAATAATGCCAGTAGTCATGGGCGTGTTGGTTAAACAGGCTCTGGCCAATTGGCGAGCGTGGTCCGCGCAGGATCGGCCTTGTATCGCGAAAGGGCTGCAAGGCAGCCCGTGATTCCAGCGTTGTCGCGAATATTGCTGGGGCTCTACGGCCTTTTCGCGACACAAGGCCGCACACAAAGGCCCGTTTACGCCTCAGGGTTTGAATGCCCGCAAGAATACCCCCACCACCTCGCGTACATGCACCTCGGCCTCATCCTCCTCCAGCGGCGCTGCGCACCCCAGCAATAACCGGTAATCCGGTGCCCCCTTGACCAGGCAGAAGAAGTGCTCTGCCGCACGCAGCGGGTTGTCTATGCGCAGTAGCCCGCGCTCATGGGCCGCACGCAGCAGCGCTTCCATTCCGGCCAGCACGCGCTTGGGCCCGGCTTCGTAAAAGTATTCGCCAAAGCTCGGGTCCAGGCTGCCCTGGGCCATGATCAGGCGGCTGAGCTTGACCGCTTCGTCACTGCTGATCAGTGCCTGGAAACCACGGGCAATTGTCAGCAGTACCTCTTCTACTGGTACACCTTCGGGGTACTCGAACAACAGGTCAGGCAGCTGGATCTGGCAGGTGGCCATGACCGCCGAGCAGAAAAGCGTCTGCTTGTCGGTGAAGTGGCTGTACACCGTAAGCTTCGATACACCTGCTGCTGCCGCGACCGCATCCATGCTGGTGCTTGCGTAACCCAGGCTCAGAAACAACGACTTGGCCGCTTCGAGAATGGCCTGGCGCTTGGCAAGGTCCTTTGGGCGGCCTGGGCCGCTGGAGACGTCATTGGACATTGGGATCTGCATCTACCTAGAAGGTTGCCTATCTTATACGGCTTGAGCTGGGCTCGCTGTCCTTGACCGCAATACCGTGAAAACGCTCCAAAAAAACTCGGGACGCTCTTCCCGCGCTCTGACGGCTGACTTACTATACCGGCCGGTTCAAATATTCGATCAGCATTTTGCGAAGGGATTCCCGATGTTGCACCGTGCCCTCAGCCTTGCCCTGCCCGTGGTCTTGTTGATGCTCACGGCGTGTAATCAGGAACCCGCCTCACCTGCGGTGGTCCGCCCCGCATTGGTGGTTAAGCCGCAGCCAGCCGAGGCGGTGGCGGATACTTATCCAGGCGAAGTCAGGGCGCGACTGGAACCGGAACTGGCTTTTCGCATCGGTGGCAAGGTCAGCAAGCGGCTTGTGGAAGAAGGGCAACGGGTCAAGCTCAATCAGCCGCTGGCCGAACTGGACCCGCAGGATGTGCGCCTTCAGTTGGAGGCTAACCGCGCGCAATTAGCCGGTGCCGAGGCCAACCTGGCGCTGGTGCGCACCGAGCGTGACCGTTACCAGAAACTGCTCGACAAGCAGATGATCAGCCACTCTCAGTACGACAACGCCGAAAACCTCTACCGCGCTGGAATCGCTCGGCTCAAGCAGGCCAAGGCTGAGTTCGACGTGGCCGGCAACCAGGCAGACTACGCGGTGTTGCGTGCGCCCCAGGCAGGGGTGATAGCCAGGCGCCAGGTCGAGGTCGGTCAAGTCGTCGCTGCAGGGCAGACGGTATTCACCTTGGCAGCTGACGGCGAGCGCGAAGTGGCCATCGCCGTTCCCGAGCAGCAATACGCCCGCTTCGCCGTGGGCCAGCCTGTCACCGTGGAGCTGTGGTCGCACCCGGGGCAGCGCTTCGAAGGGCGGATCCGCGAGCTGTCGCCGGCCGCTGATCCTCGCTCCAGAACCTACGCGGCTCGGGTTGCCTTTACCTCCGCCGACGTGCCGGCGACCCTGGGTCAGAGCGCCAGGGTGTTCATCGCCCATCCAGGTCAGGCGGCGCTGTCGGTTCCCCTGTCGGCCGTCACGGCTGAAGCCGGCCAGGCGTACGTCTGGCGGGTCACTGGCGAGCACCGTGTGCAGCGGGTCACGGTGCAGCTTGGCGCCTACGGTACTGACAGCGTGCCTGTGCTGGCGGGGCTTACGGCTGACGACTGGGTGGTGGCAGCCGGCGGCCATGTACTGCGCGAAGGCCAGCAGGTGCGACCCGTGGACCGCGCCAACCGTGCCGTCGCCCTGACGGGCAAGGAGTAACTCACGATGGGTTTCAACCTCTCTGCCTGGGCGCTGCGCAACCGCCAGATCGTGCTGTTCCTGATGATAGTGCTCGCAGGCGTTGGTGCGCTGTCCTACACCAAGCTGGGTCAGAGCGAAGACCCGCCCTTCACCTTCAAGGCCATGGTCATCCGCACCTTATGGCCCGGGGCCACCGCTGAGGAAGTGTCGCGCCAGGTCACAGAGCGCATCGAGAAAAAGCTCATGGAAACCGGCGAGTACGAAAAGATCGTCTCGTTCTCGCGCCCGGGTGAATCGCAGGTGACCTTCATGGCCCGCGATTCCTTGCACTCAGCCGATATCCCGACATTGTGGTACCAGATACGCAAGAAGGTCGCCGACATCCGCCACACCCTCCCGCCCGAGGTGCGGGGCCCGTTCTTCAACGATGAATTCGGCACCACGTTCGGCAACATCTATGCGCTGACAGGGCCGGGTTTCGACTACGCGGTGCTCAAGGACTATGCAGACCGTATTCAGATCCAGCTGCAGCGGGTCAGGGATGTGGGCAAGGTCGAGCTGATCGGTTTGCAGGACGAAAAGATCTGGATCGAGCTGTCCAACGTCAAGCTGGCCACCCTAGGCATCCCCTTGCAGGCGGTGCAGCAGGCGTTGCAGGAGCAGAATGCGGTAAGCACGGCCGGGTTCTTCGAAACGCCCAGCGAGCGTGTGCAACTGCGGGTCAGTGGGCGGTTCGACAGTGTCGAGCAGATTCGCCAGTTGCCGCTGCGCGTGGGGGAGCGCACGTTTCGCCTGGGCGACGTGGCGCACGTGTACCGGGGCTACAACGATCCGCCTGCGCCACGGATGCGCTTCATGGGCGAAGACGCCATCGGCCTGGCGGTGTCGATGAGGGACGGGGGTGACATCCTGACCCTGGGCAAGGCCCTGGAAACGGAATTCGAACGCCTGGCCCGCGGCTTGCCGGCCGGCATGTCGCTGCACAAGGTGTCTGACCAGCCCGCTGCGGTGAAGGCAGGGGTTGGTGAATTCGTCCAGGTGCTGTGCGAGGCGCTGGTGATCGTCCTGTTGGTCAGTTTCTTTTCGCTGGGCCTGCGCACGGGGTTGGTGGTGGCCCTGGCCATCCCCCTGGTGCTGGCCATGACCTTCGCCGCCATGTACTACTTTGGCATCGGCCTGCACAAGATCTCGCTGGGTGCGCTGGTGCTCGCCCTGGGGTTGCTGGTCGATGACGCCATCATTGCCGTGGAGATGATGGCGATCAAGATGGAACAGGGCTTGGACCGCCTCAAAGCGGCAAGCTATGCCTGGACCAGCACGGCCTTCCCCATGCTGACCGGCACCCTGATCACTGCAGCTGGGTTTCTGCCCATTGCCACGGCTGCCTCCAGCACCGGCGAGTACACACGTTCGATCTTCCAGGTGGTGACCATTGCGTTGCTCACCTCCTGGGTGGCCGCCGTGCTCTTCGTACCCTACCTGGGCGAGCGGTTGCTGCCGGACCTGGCCAAGCGACACGCCGCTCGCCACGGTAACGGCGGCGCTGCACCGGACCCGTATGCCACGCCCTTCTACCAGCGCGTGCGCCGCGTGGTGACATGGTGCGTACGGCGCCGCAAGACCGTCATCGTGCTGACCATTGCCGCGTTCGTGGGCAGCGTGTTCCTGTTTCGCTTCGTGCCGCAGCAGTTCTTCCCGGCCTCTGGGCGTCCTGAGCTGATGGTCGACCTTAAACTTGCCGAAGGCGCATCGCTGGTCAACACGGACGAGAAAGTCCGGCAACTGGAGCAGTTGCTCAAGCAGCAACAGGGCATCGTCAACTATGTCGCCTATGTCGGCTCAGGGTCGCCGCGCTTTTATCTGCCCCTGGATCAGCAACTGCCTGCCGCCAGCTTCGCCCAATTCGTGGTGCTGGCCGACTCCATGCAGGCACGCGAAAACTTGCGCAGTTGGTTGATCAACACGGTCGAGCAGCAGTTCCCTGATCTGCGCGCGCGCATCACTCGGCTGGAGAACGGTCCACCGGTGGGCTACCCCGTGCAGTTTCGGGTGACAGGCGAGCATATCGAACAGGCCCGCGCCCTGGCCCGGGAGGTGGCAGAAAAGGTGCGGGAGAACCCCCATGTGGTCAACGTGCACCTGGACTGGGAAGAACCCAGCAAGGCCGTGTTCGTGGAAATCGATCAGGACCGCGCCCGCGCCCTGGGCGTCAGCACCCGCCAGTTGTCCAGTTTCCTGCAAAGCTCGCTGACGGGCACCGCGGTCAGCCAGTACCGAGAAGACGATGAACTGATCGAAATCCTGCTGCGAGGCACCTCACAGGAACGCAACGACCTCAGCCAGCTTGCAAGCTTGTCGCTGCCCACGGACAACGGGCGTAGCGTGGCTCTGTCACAGGTGGCCACGCTGGCCTACGGCTTCGAGGAAGGCATCATCTGGCACCGCGACCGTTTGCCGACGGTGACCGTGCGCGCCGATATCTATGACAAGGTGCAGCCGGCCACGGTGGTCGGGCAGGTACAGCCTACCTTGCAGGGCATCCGGGCCAAGTTGCCCGATGGTTACCTGCTGGAGGTGGGCGGCACGGTGGAAGATGCCGAGCGGGGGCAGAAATCGGTGAATGCCGGCATGCCGTTGTTCATCGTGGTCGTGTTGAGCCTGCTGATGATTCAGCTGCGCAGTTTCTCGCGCACGATCATGGTCTTTATGACAGCGCCGCTGGGCCTGATTGGCGTGACCCTGTTCCTGCTGGTGTTCAACCAGCCGTTCGGGTTCGTCGCCATGCTGGGGACCATCGCCCTGGCAGGCATGATCATGCGCAATTCGGTCATTCTGGTGGACCAGATCGAGCAGGATATCGCCTCTGGGCTGGTGCGCTGGCAAGCCATTGTCGAAGCCACCGTGCGCCGTTTCCGGCCCATCGTGCTGACCGCCTTGGCGGCTGTGCTGGCCATGATCCCGTTGTCGCGCAGCGTGTTCTACGGGCCAATGGCCGTGGCGATCATGGGCGGGCTGATCGTCGCTACCGCCCTGACCCTGTTGTTTCTCCCGGCGTTGTATGCCGCTTGGTTCAAGGTCAGGGAGAGCGACTAGCGGCTTTGTTGCTTCGATGTAAAAGGGGCGCACTTCACGAAGGAGCCCCTCGCAGGGTGCGATCAGAGTGCGCCAAACACTTTCTTGGCCAGGCTCGTGGCGGCCTGGGCAGGGTTCTGCCGAATGCTCTGCTCCTGTTTGGCGATCATCTCGAACAAACCGTCCATGGCCTTTTCCGTCACGTAGCTTTCGATGTTGGCGTCGTTCTTGATCAGCCCCAGGCCTTTGGCCTGTGCGGCAAAGGCGTTGTACTGCTGGGCCACGCCGACCTGGTCGGTCGCGTGCTTGACGATCGGCAGGAATTTGGCACGGATCTGCTCACGGCTGCTTTTGTTCAGGTACTGGGTCGCCGAATCCTGACCGCCGCCAAGGATGCCCTTGGCATCGGTCACGGTCATGTTTCTCACGGCGTTGACGAGAATGGCCTGGGCCTGCGGCACAGCCGCTTCGGCGGCCTTGTTCATGCCGGCTTCGAGCGCGTCCACCTGCTCGCCTTTGCCGAACATTTTCATGGCCTTGGCCGCCTTGCCCAGGTTGCCGGGCAGCTCGATACGCACGTCCGGGTTGTTGCTGAAGCCGCCCGGCGTGCTTAGCTGCTTGACGGCCAGTTGCGCGCCTTGGGTCAGTGCGTCTTTCAGGCCACCGGTGGCGTCCTTTTGGCTGAGGTCGCCAAGCGACAGGGCAAAGGCACTGGCCGACAGCAGCAGGCCGGCGCACAGGGTGGTCAGACGCAGGGAGGAGCGGGTCATGGCAGTGTCCTTGTAATCAGAAAAGGGGTCATAGGGTCGCTGTTGCCAGGCCGTCATCCCGGTGCAGGGCAACCTGGCGGATCGACAAGCGCAGCTCGGCCGACAGCACGCGCTTGGCCACGCCTTCGGCCAAACCGCCTAGCTTGTTGCTGTAGCTCAGTTTGCCGTGTGCATTGACGCGCAGCACACCTTGGTCGATCAGCGTCTGGATAAAGTGGCGGAACAGGCTTTTGTCGAAAAATTCCGGTGCGTTCAGACCATGCAAAATAGAAAGGCGCTGGGCCATCGTCACGCACAGCGCTTCGAGCGCTTCGGCGCTCAGGGTACCTTGGCCGCTGTTGAGCAGCAGCGAAGTCGCCATGTAGAAGCGCTGCAGGGTCTGGGTGATGCTGCGCGCCAGTAGGGTCAGCAGCACGAACTGACGAGAACTGGGCGCGGCACGGACAAAGATGTCATTGTCCTGGCGAAGCAAGCCTTGCTCCACCAAGGCGCCCAGCCATTGGTCGATCACCTCGTCGAGCTGCTCAGGTTCCCAGCACAGGAACAGCTCTGCCTGCAAGTAGGGGTACAAGGCATGGACATATTGGCCTAGCAACGCGCGGCTCATGCGTGAGCTGCTGAGGAAGAAGCTTGCCAGCAGGGCCGGCAGGGCAAAGATGTGCAGGACATTGTTGCGGTAATAGGTCATCAGTACCGCGTTGTTTTCATCCAGGTACAGAATGCGCCCGAGCGCGTCTTTCTGCTCTGCCACCAGATCCATCCCGCGCACATGCTCGATCAGGGCCTGACCGTCGCCTTCGGGCAATGTGGTATGGGCGGAGTAGGGCACCTGGCGCATCAACGCCAGGTACAGGTCGAGCACGCGCACCAGCGCACGTTCGTCCAGGGCCAGCTTGCTGGTGGAGAGCAGGGCCAGCGCCACCAGGTTGACCGGGTTGATGGCCGCTGCGCCGTTCAAGTGCCTGGCCACGGTATCGCCCAGGCGCGTCGTGGTTTCGCTGAGCCAAGCCGGGCGGTACTGCGGCCCGTGGTCCTGGTCTCGCCAGCCGGGTTGCTGCTGGTCGAGAAAGTCGGCCAGGCGGATAGGTTCGCCGAAGTTGACGTAGACCTGGCCAAAGCGTTGCTTGAGCGCACCCAGCACTTTGAAAATATCGAAAATGGATTCTTTCTTCTTGCTCGCCCCGCGCAACTCACCCAGGTAGGTGCGCCCTTCGAGGACGCGCTCGTACCCGATGTAGACAGGCACGAACACGATTGGCGTGCGCGAGGAACGCAGGAAGCTGCGCAGGGTGATGGCCAGCATTCCCGTGCGTGGCTGCAGCATGCGCCCGGTACGCGAACGACCACCCTCGACGAAGTACTCCACCGGGAAGCCTTTGGTGTACAGCGTGTGCAGGTATTCGTTGAACACGGCGGTGTAGAGCGGGTTGCCCTTGAACGAGCGGCGCATGAAGAAGGCGCCACCGCGGCGCAGCAGGTTGCCCACCACGGGCATGTTCAGGTTGATGCCGGCCGCCACATGCGGGGGTGTCAGGCCATTCTTGAACAGCAGGTACGACAACAGCAGGTAGTCGATGTGGCTGCGGTGGCAAGGGACGTAGATCACCTCGTGGCCCGGGGCGATGCCCTGCACCTGCTCGATGTGGTTGACCTTGATGCCGTCGTAGATCTTGTGCCAGAACCAGCTGAGCACCACTTCGAGGAAGCGAATGGCCGTGTAGGTGTAGTCCGAGGCGATTTCATTGCCGTAATGGCGGGCCTGTGCCTCGGCCTTGGCTTGGGGCACGTGCTCGCGCTCGGCGTGCTCGGCGATGGCCTGGCGCACCAACGGCGCATGGATCAAGCCTTTGACCAGGTTGCGTCGGTGGGAGATGTCCGGCCCGATGACCGCTGTCTTGAGGTTGCGCAAGTGCACGCGCATCAGGCGCTGGGCCATGCGCACGGTGCGGGCGTGGCCCTTGTTGTGCTGCACCAGTTCGCGCAGGTGGATCGGGGTGGAGAACTGCACCCGGGTCTTGCGCCCCAGGATCAGTACGGTCAGCAAGCGGCGCAAGCGCCCGGTCACCGCCCAGCTGTCGGCGAACAGCAGCTTCCACGGGCTCGACTCGCTGTCAGGCGACTGTCCCCAGAACACGCTGACTGGAATGATCTGCGCATCTTCCTCGGCATGCTGGCCGAGCACCTCTACCAGACGCTCCAGGGTAGGCGGGGCGCCGCTTTTGTCATGGCGCCCCAGCCAGTCCGGATCAGGGGTGAGATAGAAGAACGCAGCCGCCTCGTGCAGGGGGCCGACGACCACTGGCAGTACCGGGCGTGGCAGCCCTGCCTTGGTGCATTCGTGGTCGAGCACCGCCAGGTCCGTGAGCGCAGGCGAAGGCAAGGCATAGAAAACAGGGCGACTGCGGTCGAGCTTGAGGGTCAGGGCCGACTGATTGATGGTTTCGGAGCGCACCCACAGGTACAACAATCGGCGCAGAACACCGAATACCAAGCGGTGCAGGGGGGAACGGGTCATGAAGAGGGGCCCTGGTTGACGGTGAGGAATGCTGGGCGCAGCGATCGCTGCGCGGTTGGCCCATACTGGCCAGTCGTTCGCGTTGCGCCTAGCTTGCCGTGCACCTCGCCGGTCTTCAAATTTTTTATGCGCCAGCACCGTTCAGGCCTGCCGCTTGCAGGAGATTTACGCACGCGGCGCTGATTCGGGGCGATTGTCTCGTGTCGGCAAGGCGATTTTCACAATAAAAATCCGGAGTAGTGCAGATGTCGTCTCGTGAGACTGGGAACGTGAAGTGGTTCAACGATGCCAAGGGCTATGGCTTCATTCAACGGGAAGGGGGCGCGGATGTCTTCGTCCACTACCGGGCCATCCGGGGTGAGGGGCATCGCAGCCTGGTCGAGGGCCAACAGGTCGAGTATGCCTGCGTGCAGGGCCAGAAAGGCCTGCAGGCCGAGGATGTCGTGGGTCTCTGAGCGGCCAGGCTCAAGCCTGAAGCTGCAAGCCGGCTGTGCTTGCAGCTTCAGGGACGCCCGTCAGGGCGATGTACGCCAGGTGATTTCCTCTTCGCCGTCGGCACTGATACGCACCCAGCGGTCAGCATCCTCCTCGCCGTCTTCCTCTACCCAGCCGCCGGGTGCACAGCGTACTTCCACACCCAGGGCCGCGTGGGCATCACGCCCACAGGCGATATCATCGGCCCAGGGCGTCTGGTCGCTTTCCAGGTACAGGCTGTTCCATTTCCCTACAGCCTTGGGTAACCAAGTGACCGGAATGTTACCGGCCTGGCACTTGTAGGTCTGGCCTTTCTGCTTCCATTCGGTGCACGGGCCGATGGCCTGGGTCAGCCAGGCTGCAATCTGCTTGTGGTCGACTTCGGCGTCCTTGAGGTAAATCTCGATATCAGGTTGGCGCATAACACCTCCGGGTGTGCTCATGCTTGGCGCACGAAATAGTCAAAACGCATGGAGACGGTGACCTCGAACGGTTCCGGCTGCTCGACCACTTGCGCCCGACGCTCTGCACTGGCACGCCAGCCGTGCGGGGTCATGGCGAGCAACGCAGCACGGGCTTGAGGTTCGGCCAGGCTCAGGCGAAATTCCAGGACCTCGCCATGGGCGTGGTACATGCCTTGGGGCACCAGGGCCAGATGCTTGTCGTCAGCATAGGGGCGTACCTGGTCGTAGAGTACTTCGCGCAGCTCCATCAGGTGGCCGCTGGTAGGGCCTACGCGCATCAGGCCGCCGCCTGGGCTCAACACCCGGCTGGCTTCGGCCCAATCCAGCGGGCTGAAGACGCTGGCGACGAACTGGCAGCTGGCATCGGCCAACGGCACGCGCGCCATGCTGGCTACCATCCAGGTGACGTCCGGTGCGCGGCGGCAGGCACGCTTGACCGCCTCACGGGAGATGTCCAGGGCGTAGCCATTGGCATCAGGCAGTGCCTGGGCCACTTGCGCGGTGTAGTAGCCTTCGCCGCAACCGATGTCCAGCCACGCGCCGGGCTGGCGCTCGGCCGCCAACTGCGCCAGCCGTCCGGCCACAGGTGCGTAATGGCCGGCGTCCAGAAAATGACGGCGTGCTTCGACCATGGCCTGGTTGTCACCTGGGTCGCGACTGTTCTTGTGCTGCACCGGCAGCAGGTTCAGGTAGCCCTGGCGCGCGCGATCAAAGCGGTGGCCGGCTGGGCACACCACGCCGTTGTCGAGCGGGCTCAGGGCAGCCTGGCAGAGTGGGCAGGTCAGCATCAGGCGAGCAACCGTACCAGGGTCTGGTAATAGATTTCGGTCAGCAGGTCCAGGTCGCTGGCCAGGATGCGCTCGTCGACCTGGTGGATGGTGGCATTGACCGGGCCAAGTTCGACCACTTGGGTGCCCATGGTGGCAATGAAGCGGCCATCGGAGGTGCCGCCGCTGGTGGAGGGTTGGGTCTCGCGGCCGGTGACGCCCTTGATGCTGGCCGAAACCGCATTGAGCAGCTCGCCTGGCTCGGTCAGGAACGGCAGGCCGGACAACGCCCACTCCACCGACCAATCCAGTTCATGCTTGTCCAGGATGGCCGAGACCCGAGCCTTCAGGCCCTCTACGGTGGACTCGGTGGAGAAGCGGAAGTTGAACAGCGCTGTCAGTTCGCCGGGCACCACGTTGGTTGCGCCGGTCCCGGCATTGAGATTGGAAATCTGGAAGCTGGTCGGGGGAAAAAAGGCGTTCCCCTGGTCCCAATGTTCGGCAGCCAGTTCCGCCAGCGCTGGCGCGGCCAGGTGGATCGGGTTGCGCGCCAGGTGCGGGTAGGCAACGTGGCCCTGCTTGCCGCGCACAATCAGCGTGGCGCCGAGCGAGCCACGACGGCCATTCTTGACCACATCGCCCAGCACGGTGGTGCTGGAGGGCTCGCCGACGATGCACCAGTCAAGGCGCTGGTTGCGCGCCTTGAGGCGTTCGACCACGGCCTTGGTGCCGTGATGGGCCGGGCCTTCCTCGTCACTGGTGATCAGGAAGGCGACCTGGCCCCGGTGCTCGGGGTAGTCACGCACGAAGCGCTCGCTGGCCACCACCATGCACGCCAGGCTGCCCTTCATGTCGGCCGCGCCACGGCCACAGAGCATGCCGTCGGCATCGATCAACGCCTGGAACGGCTCGTGTTGCCACTGCTGGACGGGGCCGGTGGGCACTACATCGGTGTGACCGGCAAAGCACAGCACCGGGCCTGGCTGGGTGCCGTGAGTGGCCCAGAAATTGTCGACGTCCTCGATGCGCATCGGTTCCAGCTCGAAGCCCACGGCGCCCAGGCGCTGCATCATCTGCGCCTGGCAATCGGCGTCGACGGGGGTGACCGAGGGACGACGGATCAGGTCGCAGGCCAGTTGAAGGGTAGGCGAGAGCTCGGCAGGGGCCGTCATGGGGAACTCCGGGGCAAGGCAAGGCGGGAAAACTGAGGGCGTTATCTTATATCAAATGATGCTGGGCTTCACGGCCCAATCGCCGGCAAGCCGGCCCTCACCGGTCCTGCACGCATCCGAACAAAACACGTTGTGTGCAAGCCGGCTTGCCGGTGATGGCCGGCAGGTCGGCCTGCACGCCCTGAAGCCTAGTGTGTCTCGGCAGCCTTATCTGCGGCCTTCTCTTCAGGCTTGGGCAGTGATGATAGAAGCGCCATCACCAACGCGGCCAGGTAGGGCAGCGACTGCACCAACAGCATGGCGACCCAGAAGCGCATGTCCGAGCTCGGCAAGCCCTGCACCAGATAGATCCCGGCTGCAGCGCCCCACAACAGCAGCATGATGAACAGTTCCTCCCGCGCTTCGGAAATCGCCACCAGCAAGCCATGGCTGTCGGCATGCTTCGGTGTGCGGATGAACGGCATGCTGCTGGTGAAGAACCCGTACAGCACGGCCTTGGCGATGGTGTGCGACAACGCCAGCCCGGCCAGCGCAGCGGCCAGGGCGTCCTTGAGGTTGACCCCCACGGCGCGGCGATACAGGAACACGATCTTGCCGACCTTGAAGAAGAACAGCGCCAGCGGCGGGATGGCGAAGATCATCAGCGGCGGGTCCACCCGGTGCGGCACGATGATCATGGCGGCAGACCACAACAAGGCCCCCACCGTGAAGAAGATGTTCATGCCGTCGGCAATCCACGGCAGCCAGCCGGCCAGGAAGTGGTAACGCTGGCCCCGGGTCAATTCGCTGCCTTTGCCGCGCAGCAGGGCCGCGGCGTGGTGCTTGATGATCTGGATGGCGCCATAGGCCCAGCGGAAGCGCTGTTTCTTGAAGTCGATGAAGGTGTCAGGCATCAGGCCCTTGCCATAGCTGTTGTGGGCGTAGGCCGCCGACAGGCCCTTCTCGAACACCCGCAGGCCCAGTTCGGCATCCTCGCAAATGCACCACTCGGCCCAGCCCAGTTCGTCCAGCACGCTGCGCCGGGTCATGGTCATGGTGCCGTGCTGGATGATCGCATCGCGGTCATTGCGGGTGACCATGCCGATGTGGAAGAAGCCCTTGTACTCGCTGTAGCACAGCTTCTTGAAGGCGCTCTCGTGCTGGTCGCGGTAGTCCTGCGGCGACTGCACCACGGCGATCTTCGGATCGGCGAAATGCGGCACCATGTGCTTGAGCCAGTTGCGGTCTACACAGTAGTCCGAGTCGATCACCGCGATCACTTCAGCATCCTTGGCCGTGAGCGGGAGCAGGTAGTTGAGCGCGCCGCCCTTGAAACCAGCCAGGGGGGCGACGTGGAAGAAACGGAAGCGCTCGCCGAGCTGTTCACAATGGGCCTTGAGAGGCTCCCACACCGCCGGGTCCTTGGTGTTGTTGTCGATGACCAGCACTTCGTAATCTGGATAATCCAGCGCAGCCAGGGCATCGAGGGTCTGTTTGACCATTTCCGGCGGTTCGTTGTAGCACGGCACATGCACTGACACTTTCGGTCGGTAGGCACTGTCGCCTTGCACCGGCAGGAATTCGCGCCGCCGCTTGTGAGTCCATACCGCTTCGGCCAGCTCGTGGGCTTCGGTCAGCAGCACGATGAACACGCCCAGTGCGCCGAGGGCCAGAAGCACGCCGACCGTAAGGCTGAACCAGGTGCTGTACTGCTGGCTGTAGTCGTAGGCGATCCACACCAGCACCGACCCGCACAGGAAGGTGATGAAGGTCAGGAAGGTGCGTCCACGCTGACGCAGGGCCGAGCCATCGATGAACAGCACCATCAATGCGATCATCGCCAGCACCACCGAGGCCACTGCCAGGGCTCGCCATTGGGGAATGGCGACCACGGGGCCTTCGAAGTTGAATTTCTGCTGGCGTTCGGCGTTGAACACACCCCAGTAGGCCCCGACCGAGCCTTCATCACTGGCTTTCCAGGGTTGGTCGTAAGCTTCGATCACAAAATAGTTGAAGCCACGTCGATTGAGCGTATTGACCAAGGTGCGCAGGTAAATCGCCTGGTCGGCCTGGGTGGCATCGGCACCGCCGCGCATCCGGCCATTGCTTGGCCAGCCCACTTCCGAGAGCAGCAGCGGCTTGCGGGGGAACTGGTGTTTCAACTCGCGGGCACGGTCGAGGACGAACTCGACCGAGTCTTTCATGGGCACGAATTCCCAATAGGGCAGGATGTGGGCGGCGATCAGGTCCACGTGCTTGGCCAGCTGCGGGTTCTGTTTCCAGATGTGCCACTGCTCGCTGGTGGTCACCGGCACTTTCACGGCTGCACGTACACGGTCCAGGTACCGGATGAGGTTTTCCGTCGTCACTTCCTCGCGGAACAACGCCTCGTTGCCGACCACCACCCGTACCACGCTGCGCGAGGTGTTAGCCAGTTCGATGGCTGTGGCGATCTCGCGCTCGTTGCGCTCCAGGTCCGGGCTGATCCAGATGCCCACCGTGACCCGCAAGCCGAATTCCTCGGCCAGCTTGGGTATGTGCGCCTGAGTGCCTTCGACGGTGTAGATACGGATGCTGTCGGTGAGCTTGCTCATCTGCTCCAGGTCCTGACGCATCTCGTTGTCGTCCGGGTACTGACCCTTCTGCGGGCTTTCACCCAGGCGAAACGGCGAATAGGAAAAGCCGGAGATCTGTTCGGGCCAGGCCGGTGCCGATACCGGGCGATTGATCAGCGCCCAGAAACCGGTGAACAGCGCCGCGATGGCCAGGACCACTACCAGGTTCAGGCCGAATTTACGTGAAGACATTGTCGTCCATAAGTGTCGAAGTGTTACGACATTAAAGCAGGGTTAAGGTGTCTTTCCTAACCGTGCAGGCCATGGCCTGGCTGGCCTATAATGCGCGCCGGTTTTTTGAGGTACTGACATGAGCACAGAAGATCCACGGTTTGCAGGGGTGGCCCGCCTGTATGGCGACCAGGGCTTGCAGCGCCTGCAACAGGCCCATGTTGGCATCGTCGGGATTGGCGGGGTGGGCTCATGGGTGGCCGAAGCCCTGGCCCGCTCGGGGGTGGGTGAGGTCACCTTGTTCGACCTGGACGATGTGTGCGTGAGCAATACCAACCGTCAGGCACACGCGCTGGAAGGGCAGGTGGGCCGGCCCAAGGTCGAGGTAATGGCCGAGCGCCTGCGGGCAATCAACCCGGCGTGCAAGGTGCATGCAGTGGCCGATTTCGTCACCCGCGAAACCATGGCCGAGTACATCACTGAACAGTTCGACTACGTGGTGGACTGCATCGACAGCGTGATGGCCAAGGCAGCCCTGATCGCCTGGTGCCGGCGGCGCAAGATCGGCATCGTCGCCACCGGTGGCGCAGGTGGCCAGATCGATCCGACCCAGATCCAGATCGCGGACTTGAACAAGACCTTCAACGACCCGCTGGCCTCACGGGTGCGCTCGACCCTGCGCCGCGACTACAACTTTTCGCGCAATGTCAGCCGTAACTATGGCGTGCCCTGTGTGTTTTCCAGTGAGCAGCTGCGTTATCCCAAGGGGGATGGCAGCGTGTGCCTGCAGAAGAGTTTTGTGGGTGAGGGCGTGCGGCTGGACTGCTCCGGCGGCTTTGGCGCGGTGATGATGGTGACGGCCACCTTCGGCATGGTGGCCGCCAGTAAAGCTGTGGAGAAGCTGGTAGCAGGTGCCAGGCGGCCTTCGGAGCGTGTCCGGCCAGCGTGAGTGCGTGCTGGCATCACCGCCCCGATGCCAGCACCGCCATGCGCTGCACCACGGCATGCAAGCCGTTGCTGCGTGAGGGCGACAACTGGCGCTCAAGGCCCAGTTGCCCGAACCAGTCCTGTACGTCCAGCGCCAGCAGCGCCTCACTGTTCAAGCCCTGCACCCTCACCAGCAGCAGCGCCAGCAGACCGCGCAGCAGGCGTGCATCGCTGCTGGCCTTGAATTGCCAGTGGCCGTCTACGGCATCGGCCACCAGCCAGACCAGGCTTTCGCACCCGTGCACGCGATTGGCCTCGGTTTTCTCGGCTTCGGCCAGCGGTTCCAGCCGTTCCCCCCACTGCATCAACAGCCGCGCACGCTGCTCCCAGCCCTTGCTCTGCGCAAAGGCCTCCAGTGCCTGATGGGCTTGGGCCGGCAAGGTCATCGCAGCAGCTCCAGCGCCTGATCCAGCGCCTCGAAGAAACGTTGCAGGTCGGCCTGATCATTGTAGAGGCCCAGCGACACGCGGATCGCCCCGTCCAGGCCCAACCCCTGGAGCAGTGGCATCGCACAGTGATGGCCTGCCCGCACGGCGATGCCCTGCTCGGTGAGCAGGTGCGCGATGTCGGCGTTGTGCACGCCTTTCACGACAAAGCTGGCCAACGCGCACTGCGGCAGGCCTAGCAGGCGAATGCCTTCGCGTTGCGTGAGGCCCTCGATCAGCCGGGCATGCAAGCCGGCCTCGTGAGCCAGCACCGCCGCCGTGTCCAGGCCCGCGAGGTAATCGAGCGTAGCGCCAAGGCCGATCACCCCGGCGATGGGCGGGGTGCCAGCTTCCAGGCCCAGTGGCGCCGGCCTGAAGCTCGCGCGCTGGTACTCGGCCAGTTGCACCATCTCCCCGCCAAACTGCCAATGGCGCAGCAGGCCCAGCGCCTGATTGCGCCCGTACAGCACGCCCACCCCGTCCGGCCCGTACAGCTTGTGGCTGGAGAACACGTAGAAGTCGCACCCCATTTGCTGCATGTCCTGGCGCCCATGCACCACACCCTGGGCGCCGTCCACCACCGTCAGAGCACCCTGTGCGCGGGCATGGGCGAGCAGGGCCGGCAGCGGCTGCCAGGTGCCCAGCACGTTGGACAGCTGGCTGACGGCGAGCACACGAGTGCGTGGCCCGATCATCTGCAGCGCTCGCTCCAGGTCGATGAAGCCGCGCGTATCGACCGGCAATATCACCAGGCGCAGGTTGCGCCGGTGTGCCAGCTGCTGCCAGGGCAGCAAGTTGGCATGGTGTTCAAGGGCGCTGATGGCGATCTCGTCGCCGGCCTCGAAGCGAGACTCCAGGCCATAGGCCAGCAGGTTCAGCGCAGCCGTGGCGCCGTGGGTGAACACGATCTGCCCGGTCTGGCCGACATTCAACCAGCGGGCAACCTTGTCGCGGCTGGCTTCGAAGGCCTCGGTCGCCCTTGCGCCAGGCAGGTGCTGGGCACGGTGGACATTGGCCGCGCCGTTGCCATAGTAATGGCCCAGGGCCTCGAGCAGCGCCTGGGGTTTCTGGGCGGTCGCGGCGCTGTCCAGATAGGTCTGGTGCTGGCTTTGCAGGGCGTCGATGGCAGGAAAATCGGCACGCCAGGGGGAGGGCTGGAACATATTCGCGGGGCCTGGAATGAAAATCGGGTCTGGCGTGGAGGCGCCAGACCCGATCTTAACACTTCATACCCGGCGGGGGTTTCAGTTGTGTGCGTGCAAGGCTTCGTTCAGCTCGATGGCTGACTTGTGGGTCTTGCACTCGACGGCGCCATTGAGCGAATTGCGGCGGAACAACAGGTCGGCCTGGCCAGCCAGGTCGCGTGCCTTGACGACCTTGACCAGTTCGTTGTGCTCATCCAGCAGGTTCACCTTGGTCCCGGCGGTGATGTACAGACCCGCTTCAACAGTATTGCGATCACCCAGCGGGATGCCGATACCGGCGTTGGCACCGATCAGGCAGCCTTCGCCCACCTTGATAACGATGTTGCCGCCACCGGACAGGGTTCCCATGGTCGAGCAGCCGCCACCGAGGTCCGAGCCCTTGCCGACGAAGACGCCGGCCGAAACACGCCCTTCGATCATGCCTGGGCCTTCGGTGCCGGCGTTAAAGTTGACGAAGCCTTCGTGCATGATGGTGGTGCCTTCGCCGATGTGGGCGCCCAGGCGTACCCGTGCAGTGTCGGCGATGCGCACGCCGGCCGGGACCACGTAGTCGGTCATCTTCGGGAACTTGTCCACCGAGAACACTTCCAGCAGCTCACCACGCAGGCGCGCTTCGAGTTGCAGCTCGGCGAGCTCTGCCAGGTCCACGGCACCGATGTTGGTCCAGGCCACGTTTGGCAGCAGGGGGAAGATACCGGCCAGGCTCACGCCGTGCGGCTTGACCAGGCGATGGGACAGCAGGTGCAGTTTGAGGTACGCCTCGGGCGTGGAGGCCAGGGTGGCGTCTTCGGCCAGCAGGGTGGCTACCAACGGTTTTTGGCTTTCTGCCAGGCGCGTGAGCAGGGCGGCTTGAGCGGCATCGACGCTTCTGACGGCGTCGGCCAGTTGCGCGGCCTGGGCGTTGCTGAAGGTGATGGCCTGGTTGCCACCTTCATAGCCAAGGATCGGTGCGATGGCAGCGACCAACTCGGGGCTCGGGTCGATCAGGGGCTGTGCGTAGAACACTTCCAGCCAGGCGCCCTGGCGGTTCTGGGAGCCGACACCGAAGGCCAGGCTGAACAGGGAATTGAACATGTAGTTACCTCGTACTAAATGGGGTAGGGACTCAGGCCAGGGCTGCGGCGTACAGGTCGGGCTTGAAACCCACCAGCGTGCGCGTACCCAGGTCGAGTACCGGGCGCTTGATCATCGAAGGCTGGGCCAGCATGAGCTCGACGGCCTTGGCCTGGTCGAGATCGGCTTTGCTGGCGTCGTCCAGCTTGCGGAACGTGGTGCCGGCGCGGTTGAGGATGGTTTCCCAGCCGTGCTCGTCGCACCAGCGGTTCAGGCTGTCACGGTCGATGCCTTGAGTCTTGTAGTCATGGAATTCGTAGGCGATGGCCTGGTCGTCGAGCCAGGTACGAGCCTTTTTCATGGTGTCGCAGGCTTTGATGCCGTAGAGCGTGTAGGTCATTGTGTGCATCGGGGATACGTGTCGCCCCAATCTCTCCATTTCCGAATGTCAGTCGCGCGATTATGCGATAACCCTTCGCACGGCGCCACGGGCGGTTGACCCGAACGGGCGGGGTTGCTGCTGCATAATCCTGCTGCCGCTCTGCCTGGGCAGGAACGTGCGCCCATTTGCACCCAACCACCGGTCATTGCCCAATCCCGGCTGAACCCTTGGGTGTCAGGTGTATCTTCATGTTACACATTAGTGCGCCACCTGCGACCTTGGTGCAGCGGCCAGGCAGGCTTGTCACCCGTTACCATGCTGATCCAGGTTTACGTTTTGTCCTCGTGCACGGGGCCGTTTGAAGAAGGAAGACCCACTGGATGCAGTCCGCCTATACCGTCCTTATCCTGCTGATGCTGGTCAGCGTGTCGAAATTGGTCGGCCGCCTCATTCCCCTGCCTCTGCCGCTGGTACAGATCGCCGCTGGCGCTTTGCTGGCCTGGCCGACCCTCGGGCTGCATGTCGCCCTGAACCCCGAGCTGTTTTTGTTCCTGTTTTTGCCGCCGCTGTTGTTCGCCGATGGCTGGCGCATTCCCAAGCGCGAGTTGTGGCGCATTCGGGGCCCGGTGGTGGCCCTGGCGGTGGGGTTGGTGCTGTTTACCGTGGTCGGTGCGGGCTATTTCATCCACTGGCTGCTGCCGAGCATCCCGTTGCCGGTAGCATTCGCGCTGGCAGCCGTATTGTCGCCGACCGACGCGGTGGCCGTTTCGGCCATTACCCAGGACCGCCTGCCTACGCCATTGATGCACATGCTCCAGGGTGAGGCGTTGATGAACGATGCTTCGGGCCTGGTCACATTCAAGTTCGCCCTGGCTGCCGCCATTACCGGTGTGTTTTCACTGACCGACGCCAGCTTCAGCTTCGCACTGGTAGCGCTTGGCGGCCTGGCTGTGGGGGTGGCGCTGAGTTGGCTGGTCGGCCGCCTGCGTGCCTGGATGATCGGCCGCGGCTGGGACGACCCGGCTACCCATGTGGTGTTCATGCTGCTGCTGCCGTTCGCGGCCTATGTGGTGGCCGAGCGCCTCGGGGTATCGGGCATCCTCTCGGCAGTGGCGGCTGGCATGATGCAGAGCTGGCTCGACCTGCTGCCACGCCAGACCAGTACCCGCCTGCTCAATCGCAGCGTGTGGTCGCTGCTGGAGTTCGCGTTCAACGGCTTGATTTTCCTGCTGCTGGGCTTGCAACTGCCCGACATCGTCAAGGCGGTGGTCAGCCATGAAACCACGCTGTGGCCGACCCTGGCCTGGCGCTGCCTGGACGTGGTCGCCATCTTCGCGACGCTGATCTTGCTGCGGTTCATCTGGGTGCAGAGCATCTGGCGCCTGGTGGGGGTTCTACGCCGCTGGCGGGGCAGGCCTGCGCTGGTGATGTTGCCCACCGCGCGCTCGTGCTGGCTGCTCACGCTGGGCGGTGTGAGAGGGGCTGTCACCCTGGCAGGTGTGATGTCGATCCCGTTGCTGATTGGGGCGGGCAAGGCGTTTCCAGAACGCGACCTGCTGATCTTCATTGCCGCCGGTGTCATCCTGCTGTCGTTGATCAGCGCCTGTGTCGCGTTGCCGCTTTTGCTGCGCGGGGTGAGCAAAAGCCCTGACGAGCGCATGCAGCAAGAGGTACATGAGGCCTGGCGACGCACCGCTGAGGCTGCGATTCACGCCTTGGAGGCCGAGGAGGTGGTCGATGCCAACGCCCCGCAGGATGCCGCCCAGGCCACACTGGCCACGGAGTTGAAAGCTCGGCTGATGGCCGAGTATCGCGATCAGCTGGACCGGCACAACGACAGCGAAGAGGCCAGGGCCCTGGCCGAGCAGATGGACCTGCTCGAGCGCCGCCTGCGCTTGCGTGCGCTGCGGGCCCAGCGCCTGGAACTGTACAACCTGCACCGCCAGCACCTGCTCGGTGACGAGGTGGTGCGGCATGTGCTGGGCGAGTTGGACATGAGCGAGGCTAACCTGGGCCAGGTCAAGTGAGCTGGCCCCGTCTCGCGTAAAGGCTTCAGCGCGCGTGCATGAACGCGCGAATTCGCTCGGCTGCCTCGATGCATTCGGACAGTGGGGCGACCAGTGCCATGCGCACGCGTCCGGCGCCGGGATTTACCTCATCCACTTCACGGGACAGGTACGAGCCTGGTACCACGGTCACGTGCTCGGCCTCGAACAGATCGCGCGTGAAGTCGACATCGCTACCCGGTACCTTGGCCCACAGGTAGAAACTGCCGTCCGGGCGTTGCACGTCCAGTACCGGTTCAAGGATGGCCAGCACGGCGTCGTACTTGGCGCGGTACTGGTCGCGGTTGGCGCGCACATGCGCCTCGTCCTCCCAGGCGGCGATGCTGGCCAGCTGTGTCTGCACCGGCATGGCGCAGCCATGGTAGGTGCGGTACAGCAGGAACGGCTTGATGATGTCGGCATCACCGGCGACGAAGCCCGAGCGCAGACCCGGCAGGTTTGAACGCTTGGACAGGCTGTGGAACACCACGCAGCGCTTGAAATCGCGACGTCCCAGCTCCGCACAGGCTGTCAGCAGCCCCGGGGGCGGTGCATCCTCATCGAAATACAACTCGCTGTAGCATTCGTCGGCAGCGATCACGAAGTCGTGCGCATCGGCCAGCGCGATCAGCTTTTTCAAGGTGTCCATCGGCACCAGGGCGCCGGTGGGGTTGCCGGGTGAGCACAGGAACAGGATCTGGCAACGGGCCCAGACGTGGTCGGGCACCGCGTCGAAGTCGGGGTTGAAACCGTTGCTTTCCAGGCAGGGCAGGTAATGCGGGGTGGCGCCGGCCAGCAGCGCAGCCCCTTCATAGATCTGGTAGAACGGGTTGGGGCTCAACACCAGGCCATCGGCATCACGGTCGACCACCGCCTGGGTAAAGGCGAACAGCGCTTCGCGGGTGCCGTTCACGGGCAGGATATGACGTTCGGCATCCAGCCAACCAGCCGGCACGCCAAAGCGTCGCTCGCACCACTGCCCGATGGCCTGGCGCAAGGCAGGCAGGCCCAGGGTGCTGGGGTATACCGCCAGCTTGTCGAGATTGTCGGCCATCGCTTGGGCCACGAAGGGTGGCGAGGCGTGCTTGGGCTCGCCGATCGACAGGGCAATGGCGCGCTTGTCAGCAGCGGGTGTAACGCTACCCAGCAGGGCACGCAGCTTTTCGAAAGGGTAGGGCTGAAGCTGGCTCAAGGCAGGATTCATTGGCGCAAGGTCTCGTCAATCATGTCGTCAAAAGGTCACGCGGGCAGGGCTGGCGCTGGCCTGCCCTGCTTGCAGTTGTTGCACGATGGCTTCCTGCAGGCGGCTGCACAGTTGCGGGTCGGACAGTGGCTGGTTGTCGGCATCGGTGATGAAGAACACGTCCTCCACCCGCTCGCCCAAGGTGGCAATCTTGGCGTTCTGCAACGACAGGTCGAACTCCAGGAAGATGCGCCCCAGCCGCGCCAGCAGGCCCGGCCGGTCGGGCGCGGTGATTTCGAGAATGGTCACCGGGCGCTGGGCGTCGTTGAGGATGGTCACCTGCGGCGGGAAGTCGAAGTGCTTGAGTTGGCGCGGCACCCGACGCTGGATGATCGTGGGGTAGTCCTCGGGGTTGCGCAGGGCCTCGGTCAGGCCGTCGCGAATCTGCCTGACCCGCTGCGGGTTGTCGCCGATCGCACCGCCGTCGTTATCCAGCACGATGTAGGTGTCCAGGGTGAACTGGCTACTGGAGGTGATGATGCGGGCGTCGTGGATGTTCAGGTTCAACTGCGACATGGCCGCCACCGTCACGGCGAAGAAATCGTGCTGGTCAGGGGCATAGATGAAGATCTGGGTCCCGCCTTCGAATTCGCGCTGGGTGGTTTCCTTGATCAACACCAGCGGGCCGCCGTCAGCGGGCTGTTGCAGGATGGCGTCGGTGTGCCAGGCCACGTCGGAGGCGGTGTGCTTGAGGAAGTAATCATCCCCCAGCTGAGACCACAACTGCTCCACGTCATCCGGGTCGGTGCCGTCGCGCACCAGCGTGTCCAGTGCCGAGGACTGGGTCTGGCGGATCTGCTCCTCACGATCCAGCGGGTTTTCAAGCCCACGGCGCAGGGCACGCTTGGTTTCGGTGTACAGCTGGCGCAACAGGCTGGCTCGCCACGAATTCCACAAGGTGGGGTTGGTGGCGTTGATATCCGCCACTGTCAGCACATAGAGGTAGTCCAGCCGCGTTTCGTCCCCTACGTGCAAGGCGAAGTCATTGATCACCTGCGGGTCGGACAAATCCTTGCGCTGGGCGGTGGTGGACATGACCAGGTGGTTCTGTACCAGCCAGGCGATCAACCGGCTGTCCCAGGCAGGGAGTTGGTGGCGCTCGCAGAACTTGAGGGCATCGACCGCGCCGAGTTCGGAGTGATCGCCCTGACGGCCCTTGCCAATGTCGTGGTAGAGCCCGGCCAGGTAGATCAGCTCAGGCTTGGGCAAGCGGCCCATGAGCTTGCTGGCCAGCGGGAATTTCTCCGACACCGGCGTGTACTGCAGCTTGCGCAGGTGCTTGATCAGGTTGAGGGTGTGGGCATCGACGGTATAGATGTGGAACAGGTCATGCTGCATCTGCCCGACGATCAGCCCGAACTCCGGCAGGTAGCGCCCGAGGATGCCGTACCGGTTCATGCGCCGCAGGTTGCGATGAATACCGATTTCACACTTGAACAGCTCGATGAACAAACTGGTGTTGCGGATATCGTTGCGGAAGGTGTCGTCGATCAGGTGCCGATGCTCGCGCAGCAGGCGTACCGTATCGGCACGCACGCCCTTGATTTCCGGGTGCTGGGCCATCAGCACGAACATTTCCAGCATGGCGAACGGCGTGCGCTTGAACACGTTCGGGCGCACGGCCTCGATGTAGCCGTCATGCAGGCGGAAGCGTGCATTGAGCGGTTGGGTGGTGCCGCTGTCGTCGTCGGCGAGAATGACTTCCTCAAAATGCTGGATGATCAGGTCGCACAATTGACTGATGCTCATCACCACCCGGTAGTACTGCTGCATGAACTGCTCAATGGCACGCTTGGGGTTTTCGTCGCTGTAGCCCAGCAGGGCGGCGATGCTGCGCTGGTGGTCGAACAGCAGGCGGTCCTCGGCACGGCCGGCGAGCATGTGCAGGGCGTAACGCACCCGCCACAGGAAGTCCTGGGAGGAGGCCAGGAGCGCGTTCTCGCTTTCCAGCAGGAAGCCTTCGCCGGCCAGGGCATGCAGGTTCAGGGTGCCGTACTGGCGGCGCGCCACCCACAGCACGGTCTGGATGTCCCGCAGCCCGCCAGGCGAACCCTTGACGTTGGGCTCGAGGTTGTACTCGGTGTCGTTGTACTTGTGGTGACGCGCCTGCAGCTCGGCGCGCTTGGCCAGGAAGAACTCGCGGCTCGGCCACATGTGCGCCGTGCTGGTGACCTCGAGCATGCGCTGGCGCAGGGCTTCCGGGCCGGCGATGGTGCGGCTCTCCATCATGTTGGTGATGATGGTGAGGTCGGCGCGGGCCTGTTCGGCACACTCGTCGACGGTGCGCACGCTCTGGCCGACCTCCAGGCCGATGTCCCACAGCAGGGTCAGAAAGCGCTCGATGGCGTCGCGATACCGCTCATGCTCGGCATCACCCAGCAGGATGAGCAGGTCGATGTCCGAGTGCGGGTGAAGCTCACCACGCCCGTAGCCGCCGACCGCCACCAGGGAAATGCCGTCCTGCGCGCCCCAGTCGAACTGGTTCCAGGCCTGCTGCAGGACGTTGTCCACCAGCCAGGCCCGGGCCTGGATCAGTGGGCGGATGGCGTGGCCTGCGCGAAAGCGTCTGTCCAGCACCTCGCCCGCCTGGCGAATGGCCTTCTTGAAGGCGGGTATGGGGCTGGCCTTGAGGGCCAGTTCCGCCTGGAACTGACCACGGTCGAACAGTTCGGGGTCGAGCTGGGGCATGGGGTCAGGTTCCTGTCATCGAAGGCTGCTAGGGTGGCTCAGGCCGAAGTGCGGGCGATGGTGTCGTCCTTGCGCAGGGTGAAGATCTCGTACCCGGTCGCCGTGACCACCAGGGTATGCTCCCACTGCGCCGAGAGCTTGCGGTCCTTGGTGATCGCGGTCCAGCCATCGCCCAGCACCTTGGTGTCGGCCTTGCCCTGGTTGATCATCGGCTCGATGGTGAAGGTCATGCCTTCCTTGAGTTCCATGCCAGTGCCGGCGCGGCCGTAATGGAGGATCTGCGGCTCTTCGTGGAACACCTTGCCGATGCCATGACCGCAGAACTCGCGCACCACCGAGAAGCCGTTCTTCTCGGCGTGCTTCTGGATGACTTCGCCGATGTCGCCCAGGCGGCAGCCCGGCTTGACCAGCTCGATGGCCTTGTATAGGCATTCCTGGGTGACCTGGGACAGGCGCTCGGCCCATACCGGCACGGTGCCGACGTGGAACATGCGGCTGGTGTCGCCGTGGTAGCCGTCCTTGATCACCGTGATGTCGATGTTCAGGGTATCGCCATTTTTCAGGGGCTTGTCATTGGGGATACCGTGACAGACCACGTGGTTGATGGACGTGCAGATGGACTTGGGGTAGCCCTTGTAGTTGAGCGGCGCCGGGATGGCCTGCTGGACATTGACGATGTAGTCGTGGCACAGGCGATCGAGCTCTTCGGTGGTGACACCGGGCTTGACATGCTCCTCGATCATTTCCAGCACGTCGGCTGCCAGGCGGCCGGCGATGCGCATCTTCTCGATGTCTTCTGCAGTCTTGATGGTGACGGTCATTACAGGCTCTCTACTCGGCGCCGCAGACGGCGCGTTCAAATCGGGAAAGGCGTCATTCTATCAGAGGTGCGGGCTCGTAGCGGCACGCTGCCCTTGCAAAGGCATCCCTCCAACCGCCCTGGCCGTGCGCTGGCGCCCATGCCCTGCCGTCCGGCGATTGGGGGGTGAGTTTCGTGTTTTGTTTACGCGCAGCCTGTGGTATAACATGCGCCGCTTTCGGAGCCAGCTCCGTCTGCATCCAAACCCACACACGTGTCGACACGATGGCCTGGGTGCCCCGAGCTTCAGGGTTCGCGGGTTGGTCATTGGGATACGTGGAGGCCCAACCCGACTTATCAAGGAACTATCATGTCCCAAGTCAACATGCGCGATATGCTGAAGGCCGGTGTGCACTTCGGCCACCAGACCCGTTACTGGAACCCGAAAATGGGCAAGTACATTTTCGGTGCGCGCAACAAGATCCACATCGTCAACCTGGAAAAAACCCTGCCGATGTTCAACGACGCTCTGTCGTTCGTAGAGCGCCTGGCCCAGGGCAAGAACAAGATCCTGTTCGTCGGCACCAAGCGTTCCGCCGGCAAGATCGTCGCCGAGCAAGCTGCTCGCTGCGGTTCGCCGTACGTTGACCACCGTTGGTTGGGCGGCATGCTGACCAACTACAAGACCATCCGTGCTTCGATCAAGCGTCTGCGCGACCTGGAAACTCAGGCCGAAGATGGCACCTTTGCCAAGCTGACCAAGAAAGAAGCCCTGATGCGCTCCCGCGATCTGGAAAAACTGGACCGCAGCCTGGGCGGCATCAAGGACATGGGCGGTCTGCCTGACGCTCTGTTCGTCATCGACGTTGATCACGAGCGCATCGCGATCACCGAAGCCAACAAACTGGGTATCCCGGTCATTGGTGTTGTCGATACCAACAGCAGCCCGGAAGGTGTTGACTACATCATCCCAGGTAACGATGACGCCATTCGCGCTATCGAGCTGTACATGACTTCCATGGCTGACGCTGTCATCCGTGGCCGCAACAATGTTGCTGGCGGCACCGAAGTCTACGCTGAAGAAGCGGCTGCACCTGCTGCCGAGTAATAGACGCTAGCGTCGACTTGGCACGCGAAAAGGGGGCTATGCCCCCTTTTTGCCACCTTGAAATCCTGCTGTCGACAGCCGTCCCTTCCATGGGCATGCAGGCACAGACAGCGGATTAGCAGAATTGAACGCCCGTCACAAACGGGTGGAATGGTTGAAAAACTTTCCAAGAGGATTTTGAAATGGCAGCAATTACTGCAGCGCTGGTCAAAGAACTGCGCGAGCGTACCGGCGAAGGCATGATGGATTGCAAGAAAGCCCTGGAAAAGGCTGGCGGCGACATCGAAAAAGCCATTGACGACATGCGTGCCTCGGGCGCCATCAAGGCCGCCAAGAAGGCTGGCAACGTGGCTGCCGAAGGCGCGATCGCCGTCAAGACCGACGGCAAGGCCGCCGTACTGCTGGAAGTGAACTCGCAGACCGACTTCCTGGCCCTGCAAGACGACTTCAAGAACTTCGTCGCCGAAAGCCTGGAAGAAGCCTTCGCCCAGAAGCTGACCGACGCCGCTCCGCTGATCGCCTCGCGTGAAGCTGCCCGTGAAGCCCTGGTCGCCAAGTGCGGCGAAAACGTCAACATCCGTCGCCTGGTGCGCGTGGAAGGCGACGTAGTCGGCGCCTACCTGCACGGCAACAAGATCGGTGCTGTCGTTGTCCTGAAAGGCGGTGACGTCGAGCTGGCCAAGAACATCGCCATGCACGTTGCAGCGTCCAACCCCGAGTTCCTGGACTCGTCGGAAATCTCCGCCGAAGCCATCGAGCGCGAGAAGGGTGTCTTCCTGCAGCTGAACGCCGACAAGATCGCCGGCAAGCCGGAAAACATCGTTGAAAACATGATCAACGGCCGCATCACCAAGTTCAAGGCTGAAGCCTCGCTCAAAGAGCAGGCGTTCGTCATGAACCCGGAAGTCAAGGTCGGCGAACTGGCTAAGAAAGCCGGTGCTGAAATCGTTTCCTTCACCTACTTCAAGGTTGGCGAAGGCATCGAGAAGCCCGTCGACGACTTCGCTGCTGAAGTTGCCGCACAGGTTGCTGCTGCCAAGCAGTAAGACAGCCCCGTCTGTCGCCCCAAAGAGGCTGCCCGCTCACGCGCGCAGCCTCTTTGTCAAAGCGGCGAGGCGTTTACACAACGCTGCCGCCGCTGGCGCCGAAACGGTGCCACGCTACAGTTAGCAGGCTGCAAACAGCCCGCACGAATTTTCTACAGTACGCCGCAGGAGAGACTCGCAATGGCTCAGCAGGTGAGTGGTCGCCAACCTCGCTATAAACGCATTTTGCTCAAACTTAGCGGCGAGGCCCTGATGGGCTCCGAAGACTTCGGGATCGACCCGAAGGTGCTCGATCGCATGGCCCTGGAAGTCGGGCAGCTGGTCGGTATCGGTGTGCAGGTCGGCCTGGTCATCGGTGGTGGCAACCTGTTCCGAGGGGCCGCACTGAGCGCCGCCGGCATGGATCGCGTCACCGGCGACCACATGGGGATGCTGGCCACCGTGATGAACGCCCTGGCCATGCGCGATGCGCTGGAGCGCTCGAACATCCCGGCACTGGTCATGTCGGCCATCTCCATGGTAGGCGTCACCGATCACTATGACCGTCGCAAAGCGATTCGCCACCTCAACTCCGGGGATGTGGTAATTTTCTCCGCCGGTACCGGCAACCCGTTCTTTACCACCGACTCGGCAGCCTGCCTGCGGGCCATCGAAATCGATGCCGACGTGGTGCTCAAGGCGACCAAGGTCGATGGTGTGTACACTGCCGATCCATTCAAGGACCCGCATGCCGAGAAGTTCGATCGCCTGACCTATGACGAGGTCCTGGATCGTAAGCTCGGCGTGATGGACTTGACCGCAATCTGCCTGTGCCGTGACCACGGCATGCCATTGCGGGTATTCAACATGAACAAGCCAGGCGCTCTGCTGAACATCGTGGTGGGCGGCGCTGAAGGCACTCTGATCGAGGAAGGCCAAGCATGATCAACGACATCAAGAAAGACGCGCAGGAGCGCATGACCAAGTCCATCGAGGCCCTGGGCCGCAACCTGGCGGCCATCCGCACCGGTCGCGCGCACCCAAGCATTCTGGACAGCGTCAAGGTCACTGCCTGGGGTAGCGAGATGCCGCTGAACCAGGTCGCTGCGATCAGCGTCGAGGACGCGCGCACCCTGAAGATCGTCGCTCACGACAAGAACCTGAGCGCTGCTATCGAGAAGGCCATCCTGACCTCCGACCTCGGCCTCAACCCATCGAGCGCCGGCACCACCATCCGTGTGCCGATGCCTGCCCTGACCGAAGAAACCCGCAAGGGCTACACCAAGCAGGCCAGCGGCGTTGCCGAAGACGCCAAGGTCGCCGTGCGCAACGTGCGTCGTGACGCCCTGGCGGACTTGAAGAAGCTGACCAAGGACAAGGCCATCAGCGAAGACGAAGAGCGCCGCGCCGCCGATGACATCCAGAAGCTGACGGACAAGTTCGTCGCCGAGGTGGATGCAGCCTTCAAAGCCAAGGAAAAGGACCTGATGGCCGTCTAAGGCCAGGTTTTTTTTAATGGAAAAGACCAAGCCAGCGGTGCCTCCCTCGGTGCCGCGTCACGTCGCGATCATCATGGACGGCAACAACCGCTGGGCGAAACGACGCTTGTTGCCTGGCGTTGCCGGGCACAAGGCGGGTGTCGATGCCGTGCGTGCAGTCATCGAAGTCTGCGCCGAGGCCGGCGTCGAAGTGCTGACCCTCTTTGCCTTCTCCAGTGAGAACTGGCAGCGCCCTGCCGATGAGGTCGGTGCGTTGATGGAGTTGTTCTTCTCGGCGCTGCGCCGCGAGGCGCGTCGCTTGAACGACAACAACATCAGCCTGCGCATCATCGGTGACCGCTCCCGCTTTCACCCGGAACTGCAGGCTGCCATGCGCGAAGCCGAGGCGCTGACCGCAGGCAATAGCCGTTTCATCCTGCAGATCGCCGCCAACTACGGTGGGCAGTGGGACATCGCCCAGGCCGCGCAGCGGCTGGCGCGTGAAGTCCAGGCTGGCCATCTGCGCCCCGATGACATCACCCCAGGGTTGTTGCAGACGTGCCTTGCGACCGGCGAGCAGCCCTTGCCGGACTTGTGCATCCGTACCGGTGGCGAGCATCGCATCAGCAATTTCCTGTTGTGGCAACTGGCCTACGCCGAGTTGTATTTCTCCGACCTTTACTGGCCGGACTTCAAACACGAAGCCATGCGCAGTGCATTGGCTGATTTCGCTTCGCGCCAGCGCCGCTTTGGTAAGACCAGCGAGCAGGTCGAGGCTGGAGCGCGTGCTTAATGCTTAAACAACGCATCATTACCGCGCTGATCCTGTTGCCGATAGCGCTGGGCGGGTTCTTCCTGCTCGAGGGGGGCAACTTCGCCCTGTTCATCGGCCTGGTGGTAACGCTCGGCGCCTGGGAGTGGGCGCGTTTGGCGGGGTTGATGGCTCAGCCGCTGCGTGTCGCCTATGCCCTGGTCGTCGCTGGGGCATTGATGCTGCTGTACATCCTCCCGGAACTGGCCCCCTGGGTGCTTGGGGCGGCCGTCATCTGGTGGGGGCTGGCCACCTGGCTGGTACTGACCTACCCGCGCACCAGCGAACTGTGGGCCAGTGCCGCCTGCCGGCTGTTGATCGGCCTGCTGGTGTTGCTGCCGGCCTGGCAAGGCCTGGTGCTGCTCAAGCACTGGCCGCTGGGTAACTGGCTGATCCTGTCGGTCATGGCTTTGGTCTGGGCGGCCGACATCGGTGCGTACTTTTCCGGCAGGGCCTTCGGCAAGCGCAAGCTGGCGCCGCAGGTCAGCCCTGGCAAGAGCTGGGAAGGCGTCTACGGCGGGTTGGCGGTCAGCCTGGTGATCACCCTGGTGGTGGGTATCAGTCGTGACTGGAGCTTCGGTCAGCTACTGCTCGGCCTGGCAGGCGCTGCACTGGTGGTGATGGCCTCGGTGATCGGAGACCTGACCGAAAGCATGTTCAAGCGCCGCTCGGGCATCAAGGACAGCAGCAACCTACTACCCGGCCACGGTGGCGTGCTCGACCGCATCGACAGCCTGACGGCGGCCATTCCATTGTTCGCCGTGCTGTTGTGGGCGGCCGAATGGGGTGTGATGTGAGTCAGGTGCAACGCATTACCGTACTTGGGGCGACCGGCTCCATCGGCCTGAGCACCCTGGACGTGATCGCCCGCCATCCTGAGCGCTATCAGGCCTTCGCCTTGACCGGCTACACGCGCATCGAGGAGCTGTTGGCCCTGTGCGTGCGGCATCGCCCGGCCTATGCCGTGGTGCCGAGCGCTGAGGCGGCGGGGCGCCTGCGTGCGGGCCTGACGGCGGCAGGGTGCGCTACCGAAGTGCTGGAAGGCGAGGCCGGGTTGTGCCAGGTAGCCTGTGCCAGTGAAGTGGATGCGGTCATGGCCGCCATCGTCGGCGCGGCAGGCCTGCGGCCGACCTTGGCGGCCGTACAGGCCGGCAAGAAAGTGCTGCTGGCCAACAAGGAAGCGCTGGTCATGTCCGGCGCCCTGTTCATGGACGCCGTGCGCCAGTCGGGTGCGGTGTTGCTGCCCATCGACAGCGAGCACAACGCCATCTTCCAGTGCATGCCCAGCGACTACGGGCGCGGGTTGAGCGCTGTGGGGGTGCGCCGCATTCTGCTGACGGCCTCGGGTGGGCCGTTCCGTCAGACATCGACCGAGGCCTTGCTGGACGTCACACCTGAACAGGCGTGCGCCCACCCGAACTGGTCGATGGGGCGCAAGATTTCCGTCGACTCGGCGAGCATGATGAACAAGGGCCTGGAGTTGATCGAGGCCTGCTGGCTGTTCGATGCGCCGCCAAGCCTGGTCGAGGTGGTGGTGCACCCGCAAAGCGTGATCCACTCGCTGGTCGATTACGTCGACGGTTCGGTGCTGGCGCAGTTGGGTAATCCGGACATGCGTACCCCCATCGCCAATGCGCTGGCCTGGCCGGAGCGAATCGATTCCGGGGTGGCCCCGCTAGACCTGTTCAGCATTGCTCGCCTGGATTTCGAGGCGCCCGATGAGCAGCGTTTCCCCTGTCTGCGCCTTGCGCGACAGGCGGCGCAGGTGGGCAACAGCGCCCCTGCCGTGCTCAATGCGGCCAACGAAGTGGCGGTGCAGACGTTCCTCCAGGGTCGTATCCGCTTCCCGGAGATCGCGAGTATGATCGAACAGGTACTGGACCAGGAGCCCGTGGTGCCACTGACTTCGCTGGAGGCAGTGTTTGCCGCCGACCAGCGAGCGCGCGAGCTGGCCTGGGCCTGGCTGCACCGCAACGGCCGCTGAGGCGGGCTGGCCCGGTTATCGACAACAGCATCCCCACTGACCCATTGCTCATCATTCGGAGATGGACATGACAGCGCTCTACACGATCATTGGTACGCTCGTCGCCTTGGGTGTGCTGGTCACCTTCCACGAGTTCGGCCACTTCTGGGTGGCGCGTCGCTGTGGCGTGAAAGTGCTGCGTTTCTCGGTGGGCTTCGGTACGCCGCTGGTGCGCTGGCATGATCGTCAGGGCACCGAGTTCGTCATCGCTGCCATTCCGCTGGGCGGCTACGTGAAGATGCTCGACGAGCGCGAAGGCGATGTGCCCCCTGCGCTGGTGGGCCAATCGTTCAATCGCAAGCCGGTCGGCCAGCGCATTGCGATCGTGGCCGCCGGGCCGGTCGCCAACTTCCTGCTGGCCATCTTCTTCTTCTGGGTGTTGGCGATGCTCGGCAGCCAGCAGATCCGGCCGGTCATCGGCACTGTCGAGACCGGTAGCCTGGCAGCGGCTGCAGGGCTGACGGCCGGCCAGGAAATCGTCTCGGTGGATGGTAAACCGACCAATGGCTGGTCGGCGGTCAACCTGCAACTGGTGCGCCGCCTGGGTGAGAGCGGCACGCTGAACATCGGTGTGCGCGATGAGGGCAGCAGTGCCGATCAACAGCGCCAGGTGAAACTCGACCAGTGGTTGAAAGGCGCCGATGAGCCCGATCCGATTCGCTCGCTGGGCCTTGAGCCCTGGCGCCCGGCCATCGTGCCGGTGCTAGCCGAGATCGACCCCAAGGGGCCAGCCGCGGCTGCAGGCTTGAAGACTGGTGACCGGTTGCTGGGCATCGGCGGCCAGTCGGTGAGCGAATGGCAGCAGGTGGTCGATACCGTGCGCGCGCGGCCCGGCGCCCAAGTGGTGGTGCGTCTGGAGCGGGACGGTGCGCCCTTGGATATATCAGTGACGCTGGGCGCGAAGGGCGAGGGTGAGGCCGCTGCAGGCTACCTGGGAGCGGGCGTCAAGGGCGGTCAATGGCCGGCCTCGATGCTGCGCGAAGTCAGCTATGGGCCGGTGGAGGCGGTGGGTGAAGGCCTGTCGCGCACCTGGAACATGAGCGTGCTCACGCTCCAGTCACTGAAGAAAATGCTGTTCGGTGAGCTCTCGGTAAAAAACTTGAGTGGACCGATAACCATTGCTAAAGTGGCGGGCGCTTCAGCCCAGTCCGGCGTGGGGGATTTCCTGAATTTCCTGGCCTACCTGAGCATAAGCCTGGGGGTTCTTAACCTGCTGCCCATCCCGGTACTGGATGGGGGGCACTTGCTGTTCTACCTGGTTGAATGGGCGCGCGGTCGTCCGTTGTCTGATCGGGTACAAGGTTGGGGGGTCCAGATCGGTATCAGTTTGGTCTTGGGGGTGATGCTGCTCGCCCTGATCAACGATCTGGGTCGACTATAAAAGCTTCGCTCAATTGCGAAACCTGTCGTTCATGACGGCAGGTTGTTTATTGCCAGTTGGAATAAAAGGACTTCATGAAACGTCTGTTGCTAACTGCGGTGCTCTCCGCACTGATGATCGCTGAAGTTCACGCCGAGTCCTTCACCATCTCCGATATCCGCGTCAACGGCCTGCAGCGGGTTTCCGCGGGCAGTGTCTTCGGTGCTTTGCCCCTCAATGTGGGCGACCAGGCCGATGACCGGCGCCTGGTGGAGTCGACCCGCTCGCTGTTCAAGACCGGGTTTTTCCAGGACATCGAGCTGAACCGTGATGGCAACGTGCTGATCATCAATGTGGTCGAGCGCCCGTCGGTGTCGAGCATCGAGATCGAAGGCAACAAGGCGATCAGTACCGAGGACCTGATGAAGGGCCTGAAGCAATCGGGCTTGGCCGAAGGCGAGATCTTCCAGCGTGCCACCCTCGAAGGCGTGCGTAACGAGCTGCAGCGCCAGTACGTGGCCCAGGGCCGTTACTCGGCCGAGGTCGACGCCGAGGTGGTGCCGCAGCCGCGCAACCGTGTGGCCCTGAAGATCAAGATCAACGAAGGCACCGTCGCTGCCATCCAGCACATCAACATCGTTGGCAACAACGTGTTCGATGACGACACCCTGGGGCAGCTGTTCGAGCTCAAGACGACTAACTGGTTGTCCTTCTTCAAGAACGACGACAAGTATGCCCGTGAAAAACTGTCCGGTGACCTGGAGCGTCTGCGTTCCTACTACCTGGACCGCGGCTACATCAACATGGACATCGCGTCCACCCAGGTGTCCATCACGCCTGACAAGAAGCACGTCTACATCACCGTCAACATCAACGAAGGCGAGAAATACACCGTCCGTGACGTGAAGCTCTCCGGTGACCTCAAGGTGCCGGAAGACCAGGTCAAGTCGCTGCTGCTGGTGCAGCCGGGCCAGGTGTTCTCGCGCAAGGTGATGACCAGCACGTCCGAGCTGATCACCCGTCGCCTGGGTAACGAAGGCTATACCTTCGCCAACGTCAACGGCGTGCCTCAGCCAAACGACCAGGATCACACCGTGGACATCATGTTCGTGGTCGATCCGGGCAAGCGTGCCTACGTCAACCGCATCAACTACCGCGGCAACACCAAGACCGAAGACGAAGTGCTGCGCCGCGAAATGCGTCAGATGGAAGGCGGCTGGGCATCGACCTACCTGATCGACCAATCCAAGACCCGCCTTGAGCGCCTGGGCTTTTTCAAGGACGTGAACGTCGAGACCCCACCGGTACCGGGTACCGACGACCAGGTCGACGTGAACTATAGCGTCGAGGAGCAGGCCTCCGGTTCGATCACCGCCAGCGTCGGCTTTGCCCAGAGCGCGGGCCTGATCCTGGGTGGCTCGATCAGCCAGAGCAACTTCCTGGGTACCGGTAACAAGGTGTCCGTTGGCCTGACCCGGTCCGAGTACCAGTCGCGATACAACTTCGGTTTCGTTGATCCCTACTTCACTGCCGATGGCGTGAGCCTGGGTTACAACGCCTTCTACCGCAGCACCGACTATGACGACCTCGACGTCGACGTGGCGAGCTATGCGGTGGACAGCCTGGGTGCCGGTGTGAGCCTGGGTTACCCGATCAGCGAGACGTCGCGCCTGACCTATGGGTTGAGCGTGCAGCAGGACAAGCTGAAGACGGGTAAGTACACCGTCGGTGAGATCTTTGATTTCATTGACAAGGAAGGCAGTAACTTCACCAACTTCAAAGCATCGATTGGTTGGTCCGAGTCGACCTTGAACAAGGGTGTACTGGCGACGCGGGGCCATTCTCAAAGCTTGAGCCTTGAGACCACGATCCCTGGTAGTGACTTGTCGTTCTACAAGCTCGATTACCGCGGCCAGTTGTTCAAGCCACTCAGCCAGAACTACACCTTGCGTCTGCACACAGAACTCGGCTATGGCGATGGCTTTGGGGGTACCTCTGGCTTGCCGTTCTATGAAAACTATTACGCGGGTGGTTTCAACTCTGTTCGCGGTTTCAAGGACAGTAGCCTCGGTCCCCGCAGTACCCCAAGTAAAGGGGTTGGCGAAGTTGGTCACAGACCAGGCACCATCCGCGACCCCGACCAAGACCCGCTTCCATTCGGTGGCAACGTCCTGGTTCAAGGCGGCGTCGAGTTGCTGTTCCCGCTGCCGTTCGTCAAGGACCAGCGGTCCCTGCGTACCTCGGTCTTCTGGGACGTGGGTAACGTATTCGACACCAACTGCGGTAAAAAACCGGACTGCGCTAAGGTCGGTTTCTCCGACATGGCCAGTTCGGTCGGTCTTGGCGTGACGTGGATCACGGCCTTGGGCCCGTTGAGCTTCAGCCTGGCGATGCCGATCAAGAAGCCGGACGAGGCAGACACCCAGGTGTTCCAATTCTCTCTGGGCCAGACCTTCTAAGGTCGGCCCTTGCTTAACGACAACGGTTTATCCAGGAGTTCATCGTGCGCAAGTTGACCCAAATGGCCGTAGTGGCCGCGGCGCTGGTCGCCACCCCGGCTTTCGCCGAAATGAAGGTTGCCGTTCTGAACTATCAGATGGCACTGCTCGAGTCCGATGCCGCCAAGAAATACGCCGTGGATGCCGAAAAGAAGTTCGGCCCACAGCTGACCAAGCTCAAGGGCCTGGAGAGCAGCGCCAAGGGCATCCAGGATCGCCTGATCAAAGGCGGCGACAAGATGCAGCAGCAGGAGCGTGAGCGCCTGGAGCTCGAGTTCAAGCAAAAGGCCCGCGACTTCCAGTTCCAGTCCAAGGAACTGAACGAAGCCAAGGCCGTTGCCGACCGCGACATGCTCAAGCAGCTCAAGCCCAAGCTGGACGGCGCTGTCGAGGAAGTGATCAAGAAGGGCGGTTACGACCTGGTGCTCGAGCGCGGTGCGGTCATTGATGTCAAGCCTCAGTACGACATCACCCGCCAGGTTATCGAGCGTATGAACCAAGCCCGTTGATATGACCGTGACCATGACGCTTGGCCAACTGGCCGAGACCCTCGGGGCCACCCTCAAGGGTCCCGAGACGCTGCAGATCACAGGCCTTGCCACCTTGCAGGAGGCCGGGCCGGGTCAGTTGAGCTTTCTTGCCAACCCGCAGTACCGCAAGTACCTGGACCAGAGCCAGGCGGCTGCCGTGCTGCTCAAGGCGGCCGATGCCGAGGCGTTCGCCGGTCATGCCCTGATCGTTGCCGATCCCTACCTGGCGTATGCCCGCATTTCCCACCTGTTCGACCCCAAACCCAAGGCTGTGGCGGGGATTCACCCCAGCGCCGTGGTGGCCGGGGATGCCCAGGTGGATGCGACGGCCAGTGTCGGGCCTTTCGCGGTCGTTGAAAGCGGTGCGCGTATCGGCGCCCATGTCACCATCGGCGCCCATTGCTTCATCGGTGCCCGCTGCGTGATCGGCGAAGGGGGCTGGCTGGCGCCGCGGGTCACGCTGTATCACGATGTCACCATCGGCAAACGGGTGGTTATCCAGTCCGGCGCAGTGATCGGTGGTGAAGGCTTTGGCTTTGCCAACGAAAAAGGCGTGTGGCGCAAGATTGCCCAGATCGGCGGTGTGAGCATCGGTGACGATGTGGAGATCGGTGTGAACACGGCCGTGGACCGTGGCGCGCTGTCCGACACCTGTATCGCCGACGGCGTCAAGCTCGACAACCAGATCCAGATTGCCCACAACGTGCAGATCGGGGAGCATACGGCCATGGCTGCGTGCGTGGGTATCTCCGGCAGCACACGTATCGGCAAGCATTGCACCATCGCCGGTGGTGTGGGCATGGTCGGTCACATCGATGTTTGCGACAACGTTTTCGTGTCCGGGATGACCATGGTGACCCGCTCGATCACCGAGCCGGGTGGCTATTCTTCCGGTACTGCCATGCAGCCTCTGGCTGACTGGCGCAAGAGCGCCGCGCGCATCCGCCACCTGGACGACATGGCCAAGCGTCTCCAGCAGCTGGAAAAACGCGTCGATACCGTGACCTCAGGTGGGCAGCCGACATCAGAAGGCTGATACCATTTCCTGAGCAAGAGTGAACAGTCGCTAGCTGGCTCCTCTTTGGATTGCAAAAGGAGCGTGTGGTCAGCACCTGCGCTCCCTATTCTTATACAGGCTTCCCCCCGAAATGATGGACATCAACGAGATTCGCGAATACCTGCCTCACCGTTACCCGTTCCTGCTGGTGGACCGCGTGACGGATCTGGATTACGAGGCCCAGAGCATTCGTGCCTACAAGAATGTCAGCATCAACGAGCCATTCTTCAACGGCCACTTCCCGGCGCACCCCATCATGCCCGGCGTCCTGATCATCGAAGCCATGGCCCAGGCGGCCGGCATTCTCGGTTTCAAGATGCTCGATGCCAAACCTGCCGACGGCACCTTGTACTACTTCGTCGGCTCCGACAAGCTGCGTTTCCGTCAGCCGGTGCTGCCGGGTGACCAGCTGGTGCTGGAAGCGAAGTTCCTGAGCCGCAAGAGCATGATCTGGAAGTTCGAATGCCGTGCCCTGGTCGACGGCAAGGCAGTATGCTCGGCCGAAATCACCTGTGCGGAACGCTCCCTATGAATTCGATTGATCCTCGGGCCATCATCGACCCTTCGGCCAAGCTGGCCGAAGGCGTCGAGGTGGGCCCTTGGTCGATCGTTGGCCCCGATGTCGAAATCGGGGAGGGCACCGTCATCGGCCCACACGTTGTGCTCAAGGGGCCGACCCGGATCGGCAAGCACAACCGTATCTTCCAGTTTTCCTCGATTGGCGAAGACACCCCGGACCTCAAGTACAAGGGTGAGCCGACTCGCCTTGTGATCGGCGATCACAACGTCATCCGTGAAGGCGTCACGATCCATCGTGGTACCGTGCAGGATCGCGCCGAAACCACCGTTGGCGACCATAACCTGATCATGGCCTATGCCCACATTGGCCATGACAGTGTGATCGGCAGCCACTGCATCCTGGTCAACAACACCGCGCTGGCGGGCCATGTGCATGTGGGCGACTGGGCGATCCTATCCGGGTTCACCCTGGTTCACCAGTATTGCCACATCGGTGCCCATGCGTTTTCCGGCATGGGCACGGCCATCGGCAAGGACGTACCCGCGTTCGTCACCGTTTTCGGCAGCCCCGCCGAAGCGCGCAGCATGAACTTTGAAGGCATGCGCCGCCGTGGTTTCAGCGACGAAGTAATCCATGTGCTGCGTCGCTGCTACAAAATCGTCTACCGCCAGGGCCTGACGGTGGAGGATGCATTGCGCGAACTCGAAGCGCCGGCGGCGCAGCATCCGGAGGTCGAGCTGTTCCGCCAGTCGATCGTGAGTTCGGCCCGCGGCATCACTCGCTGACATGGTCCAGCTTTGCGTAGCCCTGGTCGCGGGTGAAGCCAGCGGCGACATTCTCGGTTCCGGCTTGATGCGCGCCTTGAGGGCGCGCCATCCCGATGTGCGCTTCATCGGGGTCGGTGGCCCGCTCATGGAAGCCGAAGGCCTGCAATCCTACTTCCCCATGGAGCGTTTGGCCGTCATGGGGCTGGTCGAGGTGCTTGGTCGCCTGCGTGAATTGCTCAAGCGTCGCAAGCTGCTGGTCCAGACCCTGATCGAGCAGAAGCCGGACGTGTTCATCGGTATCGATGCGCCCGACTTTACCCTGGAGATCGAACTCAAGCTGCGCCAGGCGGGGATCAAGACCGTTCATTACGTCAGCCCATCAGTGTGGGCATGGCGGCAGAAGCGTGTGTTGAAAATCCGTCAGGGCTGTGACCTGATGCTGACACTGTTGCCGTTCGAGGCCCGCTTCTATGAAGAACAGGGCGTGCCGGTGCGATTCGTCGGCCACCCCCTGGCCGATACCATTGCCCTGCAGGCGGATCGACCCGCAGCGCGCGCCGCCCTGGGGCTGGGCGAGGGTCCGGTGGTCGCCCTGATGCCCGGCAGCCGCGGGGGTGAAGTCGGGCGCCTGGGTGCGTTGTTCCTGGATGCAGCGCAACGTTTGCAGCAGCGGGTGCCGGGGGTGCGCTTCGTGCTGCCCTGTGCCAACGACGCCCGCCGCGCGCAACTGGAGCAGATGCTCGAGGGGCGCGACTTGCCGTTGACCCTGCTCGATGGCCGCTCGCACGAGGCACTGGCCGCCTGTGACGCCGTCCTGATCGCATCGGGTACAGCCACCCTGGAAGCGCTGCTGTTCAAGCGGCCCATGGTGGTTGCCTACCGCCTGGCGCCGCTGACCTACTGGATACTCAAGCGGCTGGTCAAAAGCCCCTACGTGTCCTTGCCCAACCTGCTGGCGCGCCGTGCGCTGGTGCCTGAGTTGCTGCAAGACGCCGCGACCAGCGAAGCGCTGGTCGATGCGCTGCTGCCCTTGCTGCGCGACGGCACTGGACAAACCGACTCGTTCGACGAGATTCACCGCACCTTGCGCCGGGATGCCTCCAACCAGGCCGCCGACGCTGTGCTGGGCCTGCTGGAGAAACGCTGACATGCAGTTCGGTCTGGATTTCAATCTGGTCGAAGACCTGGTCGCCGGCGTCGACGAAGTGGGCCGCGGCCCCCTGTGTGGTGACGTGGTGACGGCTGCCGTGATCCTCGACCCGGCACGCCCAATCCTTGGGCTCAACGACTCGAAGAAGCTAACCCAGGCGCGCCGCGAAGCCTTGTTCGACGAAATTTGCGACAAGGCCCTGAGCTTTTTCATTGCCCGCGCCGCGGTCGAGGAAATCGATCGCCTCAACATTCTGCATGCCACCATGTTGGCCATGCAGCGCGCGGTGGAAGGTTTGCACATCACCCCGAACATGGCCTTGATCGACGGCAATCGCTGCCCGCAGCTGTCGGTGCCATCGGCGTCGGTGGTGCAGGGGGACGCCAAAGTGCCTGCGATCGCGGCGGCTTCGATCCTGGCCAAGGTGACGCGTGATCGCGAGATGGGCGCCTTCGAGCTGATCTACCCCGGCTACGGCATAGGTGCGCACAAAGGCTACCCGACGCCGGTGCACCTGGAGGCGCTGGCACGGCTCGGGCCCACACCCATTCATCGTCGATCGTTTGCGCCCGTGCGTGCCGCCTGGGGTGTGCGTGAGGCTGTGACCGCCTCGCTGATCTGATACCCGCCATTGCGCACCTAAGGGGCTTAGGCCCTGCGGGGCCGGGCTGGGCGGCTTACCCTGGCACGTGCTCAGGTAGCCCTACCGTCGCACGGCGGCAACCGACGCCCAAAACCCCTGCCCAATTGAGCTACAATCGCGCCCTTGTCGTTTAGCACTGCTACAGGATCATTCATGTCGGTTTCCTTCGTTCACCTGCGCGTCCACTCCGAATTCTCGCTGGTCGACGGTCTGGTCCGGATCAAACCGCTGGCCAAGGCGCTGGCCGGGATGAACATGCCTGCGGTGGCGATCACTGACCAGAGCAACATGTGCTCACTGGTCAAGTTCTACAAGGCGGCCATGGGGGCGGGCATCAAGCCGATCTGTGGTGCCGACCTGTGGCTGGCCGGCGAAGATGCACAGGCGCCGCTGTCGCGCATCTGCTTCCTGGCCATGAACCCCCAGGGCTATCGTAACCTGACCGAGCTGCTCTCCCGGGGCTGGACCGAGGGCCAGCGCAATGGCCTGGTCATCATCCAGCGCGACTGGATTGCAGCGGCCAGTGAAGGTCTGATCGCGCTGTCGGCGGGCAAGGAAGGCGACATCGGCATGGCGTTGCTGGGGGGGCGCAGCGAGGAGGCGCAAGCGCTGCTGGAGGACTGGATGACCATGTTCCCCGAGCGCTTTTATGTCGAAGTCCAGCGCACCAGTCGCCCCAGGGATGAAGAGTATGTGCATGCCGCCGTGGCCCTGGCCGATCGGCTGGGTGCGCCGCTGGTGGCCACCAACGATGTGCGTTTCATCAAGCAGACCGATTTCGACGCCCACGAGACCCGGGTGTGCATCGGTGAAGGCTGGACACTGGACGATCCGCGTCGCCCGCGCCTGTACAGCGACCAGCAATACCTGAAGTCGGCCGAAGAAATGGCCGAGCTGTTCAGCGACCTGCCGGACGCCCTGGCCAACACCGTCGAAATCGCCAAGCGCTGCAATATCCAGGTGCAACTGGGCAAGTACTTCCTGCCCGACTTCCCGACGCCCAATGGCATGGGGATCGATGATTACCTGCGGCACGTGTCCCACGAAGGGCTGGAAGAACGCCTGGCGGTGCTGTGGCCGAAAGAGACCACGCCCGACTACGAGCAAAAGCGCCAGGTGTACCTGGACCGCCTCAAGTTCGAGCTGGATATCATCATCCAGATGGGTTTCCCCGGCTACTTCCTGATCGTGATGGACTTCATCAAGTGGGCCAAGAACAATGGCGTACCGGTGGGGCCTGGCCGGGGGTCGGGTGCAGGTTCGCTGGTGGCCTATGTGCTCAAGATCACCGACCTCGACCCACTGGCCTACGACCTGCTGTTCGAGCGCTTCCTGAACCCTGAACGGGTGTCCATGCCCGACTTCGACGTCGACTTCTGCATGGACGGTCGGGACCGGGTGATCGACTACGTGGCAGAGGCCTATGGGCGTAATGCCGTGAGCCAGATCATCACCTTCGGCACCATGGCGGCCAAGGCCGTGGTGCGCGACGTGGCGCGCGTGCAAGGCAAGTCCTACGGCCTGGCCGATCGTCTGTCGAAGATGATTCCGTTCGAAGTGGGCATGACCCTGGAGAAGGCCTACGAGCAGGAAGAAGTTCTGCGCGATTTTCTCAAGGGTGACGAAGACGCTCGTGAAATCTGGGACATGGCCCTGAAGCTCGAAGGCGTCACGCGCGGTACCGGCAAACACGCCGGTGGCGTGGTCATCGCGCCGACCAAGCTCACCGATTTCTCGCCCATCGCCTGCGACGAAGAGGGCGGCGGCCTGATCACCCAGTTCGACAAGGACGACGTGGAGGCGGCGGGCCTTGTGAAGTTCGACTTCCTCGGCCTGCGCACCCTGACCATCATCAAGTGGGCGATGGAGATCATCAACCGTGAGCAGGCCAAGAAAGACCTGCCCGACCTGAACATCGACTTCATCCCGCTCGATGATCGCAAGACCTACGAGCTGTTGCAGAAGGCCGAAACCACGGCGGTGTTCCAGCTCGAGTCGCGCGGCATGAAAGAGCTGATCAAGAAGCTCAAGCCCGACTGCCTCGAAGACCTCATCGCCTTGGTGGCATTGTTCCGTCCCGGCCCGCTGCAGTCGGGCATGGTGGACGACTTCATCAACCGCAAGCACGGCCGTGCCGAGCTAGCCTACCCGCATCCGGACTATCAGTACGAAGGCTTGCAGCCGGTGCTGGCGCCGACCTACGGCATCATCCTGTATCAGGAACAGGTGATGCAGATTGCCCAGGTCATGGCCGGGTACACCCTGGGCGGCGCCGACATGCTGCGCCGGGCGATGGGCAAGAAAAAGCCCGAGGAAATGGCCAAGCAGCGCGGCGGCTTCATCGAAGGCTGTGCCAACAATGGAATCGATGAAGATCTTGCAGGTAACATCTTCGACCTGGTAGAGAAGTTCGCAGGCTACGGCTTTAACAAATCTCACTCGGCGGCCTATGGCCTGGTGTCCTATCAGACGGCCTGGCTCAAGACCCACCACCCGGCACCGTTCATGGCGGCGGTGCTGTCGGCGGACATGCACAACACCGACAAGGTGGTGGTGCTGGTCGAGGAAGTGCGCACCATGAAGTTGCGTCTGGATGCGCCAGATGTGAACTTCTCGGACTTCAAGTTCACCGTCAACGACGATGGCCGCATCGTCTATGGCCTTGGCGCGATCAAGGGCGTGGGTGAGGGGCCTGTGGAGGCGATCGTCGAGGCCCGTGCCGAAGGCGGCCCGTTCAAGGACCTGTATGACTTCTGCGAGCGCATCGACCTCAAGCGCGTCAACAAGCGCACCCTCGATGCACTGGTGCGCAGTGGCGCGCTGGACCGGCTCGGCCCGCACTTTCACGACGAGATCAAGGCCTACCACGCCCACATCGACATCAACCGGGCCATCCTGCTGGCCGCACTGGGCGATGCCATCAAGGCGGCCGAACAGACGGCCCGCACGGCCGACAGCGGTCACATCGACCTGTTCGGCGGCATGTTCGACGAACCGGACGCTGACGTGTATGCCAGTTACCGCAAGGCGCGGCCACTGACACTCAAGGAACGGCTCAAGGGCGAGAAGGACACGCTGGGCCTTTACCTCACCGGCCACCCGATCGATGAATACGAGGCTGAAATCCGCCGCTTCGCGCGCCAGCGCATCATTGACCTCAAGCCGTCGCGCGAAACCCAGACCATTGCCGGCATGATCATCGCCCTGCGGGTCATGAAGAACAAAAAGGGCGACAAGATGGGGTTCGTCACCCTGGATGACAGGTCTGGACGTATCGAGGCCTCGCTGTTTGCCGATGCCTACATCACGGCCCAATCACTGCTGCAGAACGATGCGATGGTGGTGGTCGAAGGGGAGGTCAGCAACGACGATTTCTCAGGCGGCCTGCGGCTGCGGGTCAAGCAGGTGATGACCTTGGAGGATGCCCGCACAAAGCTGGCCGAGAGCCTGCGCCTGAAGGTCGCCCACGAGGCGCTCAAGGGCGATCGCCTCAAGTGGCTGGGTGAGCTGATCACCCGTCACCGCGGCGCCTGCCCGATCACGCTGGAATACACCGGCAGCGATGCCAAGGCCATGCTGCAATTTGGCGACCAGTGGGCCATCGATCCCGCAGACGGGCTGATTCAGACCCTGCGTGACCAGTTCGGACGTGAGAACGTCTTTTTGCAATACCGTTGAGCCGCTCAACATTTAATCTCGACCTGAAGGCGCCTGATCCCTTAAGGTATGGCGCCAAACGGATCAACCGGCCGGCCGCCTGGCCGTAGACCCAAGACGGATGACTATGAACCCGAACTTTCTCGACTTCGAACAGCCGATTGCCGACCTGCAAGCCAAGATCGAAGGCCTGCGCCTGGTAGGCAACGACAATTCGCTGAACATCAGCGATGAAATTGCCCGTCTGCAAGACAAGAGCAATACCCTGACCGAAAGCATTTTCGGCAACCTGACCAGCTGGCAGATCGCTCGCCTGGCACGTCACCCGCGTCGTCCCTACACCCTGGACTACCTGCAGCACATCTTCACCGAATTCGAAGAACTGCACGGCGACCGCCACTTCTCCGACGATGCCGCCATCGTTGGCGGTACCGCACGCCTGGACGGCAAGCCAGTCATGGTCATCGGGCACCAGAAGGGCCGCGAAGTGCGGGAAAAGGTTCGCCGCAACTTCGGCATGCCGCGCCCCGAGGGTTACCGCAAGGCGTGCCGCCTGATGGAAATGGCCGAGCGTTTCCGCATGCCGATCCTGACCTTCATCGACACGCCGGGTGCCTATCCAGGCATCGATGCCGAGGAACGTAACCAGAGCGAGGCCATCGCCTGGAACCTGCGCGTGATGGCGCGCCTGAAGACGCCCATCATCGCCACGGTGATCGGTGAAGGCGGGTCGGGCGGCGCGCTGGCCATCGGCGTGTGCGACCAGCTGAACATGCTGCAGTACTCCACCTACTCGGTCATTTCGCCCGAAGGCTGCGCTTCGATCCTGTGGAAGACGGCCGACAAGGCTGCCGATGCCGCCGAGGCCATGGGCATCACGGCTGAGCGCCTCAAGAGCCTGGACATCGTTGACAAGGTCATCCCGGAGCCACTGGGTGGCGCTCACCGTGATCCTGCCGCCATGTCCGAAAGCATCCGCGCCGAGCTGGTGGAGCAGCTGGACATGCTCAGCGGCTTGGACCACGACGCATTGCTGGCTCGCCGCTACGACCGCCTGATGAGCTACGGCGTCTGATCGCCCTTGGGGCCGCCTGTCGGCCCCTCGGGTGAGCCTGTATCCCAGGCTCACTCACATCCGTCACCCAGGTTGATCGAGGCCTCGATGATTGATCTCGCCCCTTGGCTATGCGCCCGTACGTGGTACGTCGCCCTCTCAGGCGGCCTCGATTCCACCGTCCTGCTGCACTGGCTCGCCGCCTACGCCCGTAGCCATCCTGCACCGCCGCTGCGCGCAATTCACATCCATCATGGCCTGCAACCCGCCGCGCAGGCGTGGCCTGCCCATTGCCAGCGTGTGTGCGATGACCTGGGCGTCGAGCTGCAGGTCATCGAGGTCGACGTCGCCCCAGGCCCGAGCCTGGAGCAGGCTGCCCGTCAGGCCCGTTACGCTGCGTTCGAGCGGGTATTGGCGGCAGGTGACATGCTGTTCACCGGCCAGCACCGCGACGATCAGGCTGAAACGCTGCTGTTTCGCCTGCTGCGGGGCGCGGGGTTGCGTGGCCTGGCGGCGATGCCGAGGGAGCGGGCGCTAGGGCAGGGCAGGCTGGTCAGGCCGTTGCTTGGTTGTTCCCGGCAACAGTTGCAAGGCTATGCCCAGGCGCATGCGTTGGGCTGGGTCGAGGACCCTTCGAATGCCGATACACGGTTTGCCCGCAACTATCTGCGCAGGGAGGTCTTGCCATCCCTTGTGCAGCGCTGGCCGCAAGCCGGGCAGAACCTGGCCCGCGCCGCCGAACACCTGGGCGAAGCCCTGAGCCTGCTGGACGAGCTGGCCGAAAACGACCTGGCGCCCGTACGCCAGGGTGCTCCTGCTGCTTGGCCTGGACTCGATTCGCTGGACCTGGCCGGCCTGCTCGCGCTTTCACCTGCCCGCCAGCGCAATGCGTTGCAGTATTGGCTCAGCCACCGAACCCGGTTGCCCGACGCGCGCCACTGGGCCGGCTGGGCGGACCTGCGCAACGCCGCGGTCGATGCCTGCCCCGTGTGGCAACTGGCCGATGGCCAACTGGTCCGCAGCCAGGGGCGCATCTGGTGGCTGAGCGGCGACTGGTTGCAAACGCCCTGTAAGGCCATGGAGTGGGAAAACGCCGATCAGCCGTTGGCCTTACCTGGCAACGGCAGCGTGCGACTTGTTGGCGCAGGCGCGCTGACGGGCCTGCGTATCGGCTACCGTCAGGGCGGGGAGTGGCTGGACATCCCAGGGCGCGGGCGACGTGATCTCAAGCGCTTGCTCAATGAACTGCACGTGCCGCATTTTCTGCGCCTGCGCCTGCCGCTGCTCTACCAAGGCGAGCGGCTGCTGGCGGTGGCCAACCTGCCCGGTCTGGCCCAGGGCGATTACTGCCTGCACTGGCAGTTGCCGACCAGCGCGCAAGGTTTGAGCTAGTGGGTACATTCGGGTAGACTACCCTCCCTTCTTGATACAGCTTCTGTGGGTTCCGCGAAAACACAGGAGTTGCCGATTACCAAGCAGTTTTTTGCTGGGCTGATTCTTAGAAATGACGAGCGAGCGCCCTGCCAGGGTTACCCCTGGTCTGTACACACGCGGCAGTTTTTCGAGATGCACTGTGATTGACGCAGGTGATCGGGGGCGTTTGCCCTCCTTCGCTATCTCCGGCGGCGCTGGCCGCTTTAACGCAGACTTCTAGGGTTTTTCATGACGCGCTACATATTCGTCACGGGCGGTGTTGTTTCTTCATTGGGGAAAGGCATTGCCTCGGCTTCCCTGGCGGCCATCCTGGAGGCGCGGGGCCTGAAGGTCACCATGCTCAAGCTGGATCCGTACATCAACGTCGACCCAGGCACCATGAGCCCGTTCCAGCACGGTGAAGTATTCGTCACTCAGGACGGCGCCGAGACCGACCTGGACCTGGGTCACTATGAGCGGTTCATCCGCACCACCATGACCCAGAACAATAACTTCACCACCGGCCGCGTCTACGAGCACGTGCTGCGCAAGGAACGCCGTGGTGACTACCTGGGCGCGACCATCCAGGTCATCCCGCACATCACCGATGAAATCAAGCGCCGCATCATCAAGGGTGCAGGCGATGCCGACGTGGCCCTGGTCGAGATCGGCGGCACCGTGGGCGACATCGAGTCCCAGCCATTCCTCGAAGCCATTCGCCAGCTGCGCGTGGAAGTAGGCTCCAAGCGCGCGATGCTGATGCACCTGACGCTGGTGCCTTACATCGCCACCGCCGGTGAAACCAAGACCAAGCCGACCCAGCACTCGGTCAAGGAGCTGCGCTCCATCGGCCTGCAGCCTGACGTGCTGATCTGCCGCTCCGATCATCCTGTCGATGCATCCTCGCGCCGCAAGATCGCCTTGTTCACCAACGTTGAAGAGCGCGCGGTGATTTCGCTGGAAGACGTCGACACCATCTACAAGATTCCAGGTGTCTTGCATGCCCAGGGCCTGGACGACTTCGTCGTCGAGCGTTTCGGCCTGCAGTGCACGGGTGCCGACCTGTCCGAGTGGGACAAGGTGGTCGACGCCAAGCTCAACCCGGAGCATGAAGTCACCATCGCCATGGTCGGCAAGTACATGGAGCTGCTCGATGCGTACAAGTCGCTGATCGAAGCGATGAGCCACGCGGGCATTACCAACCGCACCAAGGTCAACCTGCGCTACATCGATTCCGAAGACATCGAGAACCAGGGCACCAGCCTGCTCGAAGGCGCCGATGCCATCCTGGTCCCCGGTGGTTTCGGTCTGCGCGGTGTCGAAGGCAAGATCACGGCGGTGCAATACGCCCGTGAGAACAAGGTGCCGTACCTGGGTATCTGCCTGGGCATGCAAGTGGCCGTCATCGAGTTCGCCCGTAACGTGATGGGCTGGAGCGACGCCAACTCCACCGAGTTCGATCGCGATAGTGGTCATCCGGTCGTCGGCCTGATCACCGAGTGGGCAGACGCCACCGGTGCGGTCGAAACCCGCAGCGAGGCGTCCGACCTGGGCGGCACCATGCGCCTGGGTGCTCAGGACTGCCAGCTGGCTGCAGGTTCCAACGTGCATGCGTGCTATGGCAAGGACATCATCACCGAGCGCCACCGTCACCGCTACGAAGTGAACAACAACTTGCTGCCGCAACTGGTGGACGCAGGTCTGGTGGTTTCCGGTCGTTCCGAAGACGGCGCCCTGGTCGAGGTGGTGGAGTCCAAGGACCACCCCTGGTTTGTCGCCTGCCAGTTCCACCCGGAGTTCACCTCCACCCCACGCGATGGCCACCCGCTGTTCAGTGGCTTCGTCAAGGCGGCGCTCGCCCAGAAGAACAAGGCCTGATCCATGCCCCAGAAGATCATCCGCGTCGGTCATATCGATATCGCCAACGACAAGCCATTCGTCCTGTTCGGTGGCATGAACGTGCTGGAATCCCGCGACCTGGCCATGAAGGTGTGCGAAGAGTACGTGCGGGTTACCGAAAAGCTCGGTATCCCGTATGTGTTCAAGGCCAGCTTCGACAAGGCCAACCGGTCCTCGGTCACCTCCTACCGCGGCCCTGGCATGGAAGAAGGCCTGAAGATCTTCGAGGAGATCAAGCGTACCTTCAACGTGCCGGTGATTACCGATGTGCACGAGCCTTACCAGGCCGAGCCGGTAGCCAAGGTCTGCGACATCATCCAGTTGCCGGCTTTCCTGTCGCGCCAGACCGACCTGGTGGTGGCGATGGCAAAGACCGGCGCGGTGATCAATATCAAGAAGGCCCAGTTCCTCGCACCCCAGGAGATGAAACACATCCTGACCAAGTGCGAAGAAGCCGGTAATGACCAATTGATCCTGTGCGAGCGTGGTTCGAGCTTCGGTTACAACAACCTGGTCGTGGACATGCTCGGCTTCGGTGTCATGAAGCAGTTCGAATACCCGGTGTTCTTCGACGTGACCCATGCCCTGCAGATGCCGGGTGGTCGTGCCGACTCCGCTGGCGGGCGCCGCGCTCAGGTGACCGACCTGGCCAAGGCTGGCATGAGCCAGGGGCTGGCAGGGCTGTTCCTCGAAGCTCACCCCGATCCGGACAACGCCAAGTGCGACGGCCCGTGTGCCCTGCGCCTGGACAAGCTGGAGCCATTCCTGGCTCAGCTCAAGCAACTGGATGACCTGGTGAAAAGTTTTCCGACGGTAGAAACCGCGTAAAGCACTTTTCTCGGGTAAAGTACCGTCCGATTCACCCCTGACCACTCGGTCAGGGGCTCCCTTCGCCGGGCCTGCCACAGCATCCTCGTCCGGTGAACGGCAAGAATTTTCTAAGCTGCGTTGTTTTCGTCAATTCTGGAGTGCTTACAACAATGGCAAAAATCGTCGACATCAAAGGTCGTGAAGTTCTCGATTCGCGTGGCAACCCCACCGTGGAAGCCGATGTACTGCTCGACAACGGCATCATCGGCAGCGCGTGCGCGCCGTCCGGTGCTTCCACCGGCTCGCGCGAAGCGCTGGAGCTGCGTGATGGCGACAAGAGCCGTTACCTGGGCAAGGGTGTGCTGAAGGCTGTCGCCAACATCAACGGCCCGATCCGCGACCTGCTGCTGGGCAAGGACCCTTCCGACCAGAAGGCCCTGGACCACGCCATGATCGAGCTGGACGGTACCGAGAACAAGGCCAAGCTGGGCGCCAACGCGATCCTGGCCGTGTCCCTGGCGGCTGCCAAAGCGGCTGCCCAGGATCAGGACCTGCCCCTGTACGCCCACATTGCCAACCTCAACGGCACTCCAGGCCAGTACTCGATGCCGGTACCGATGATGAATATCATCAACGGTGGCGAGCATGCCGACAACAACGTCGATATTCAGGAGTTCATGGTCCAGCCGGTGGGTGCCAAGACCTTCTCCGACGGCCTACGCATGGGGACCGAGATCTTCCATCACCTCAAGGCCGTGCTCAAGGCCCGTGGCCTGAACACTGCTGTCGGTGACGAAGGCGGCTTCGCCCCTAACCTGGCCTCCAACGAAGACGCTCTGGGCGCCATCGCCGAGGCCGTCGAGAAAGCCGGCTACAAACTGGGCACCGACGTGACCCTGGCCCTGGACTGCGCCGCCTCCGAGTTCTATGAAGACGGCAAGTACAACCTGTCCGGCGAAGGCAAATCGTTCGACGCCGAAGGCTTTGCCGACTACCTCAAAGGCCTGACCGAGCGCTTCCCGATCATTTCGATCGAAGATGGCCTGGACGAGTCCGACTGGGCTGGCTGGAAGATCCTCACCGACAAGATCGGCGAGAAGGTGCAGCTGGTCGGTGACGACCTGTTCGTGACCAACACCAAGATCCTCAAGGAAGGCATCGAGAAGGGCATCGGTAACTCGATCCTCATCAAGTTCAACCAGATCGGCTCGCTGACCGAGACCCTGGAGGCCATCCAGATGGCCAAGGCCGCCGGTTACACGGCCGTGATCTCCCACCGCTCGGGTGAAACCGAAGACTCCACCATCGCCGACCTGGCCGTGGGTACTGCGGCCGGACAGATCAAGACGGGCTCGCTGTGCCGCTCCGACCGCGTGTCCAAGTACAACCAATTGCTGCGCATCGAAGAGCAACTGGGTGCCAAGGCGGTTTACCGTGGCCGTACCGAGTTTCGCGGCTAAGCAAGAGATGGTAAAAAGACAGCAGCCGGAGCTGTAGGAACGTTCGTACCGTAACTTCCTACGTTCCATCGGGTTTCTGTCTGAGAAGCCTGGCCTAGGCCAGGCTTCGTGCTATCTGAGACCCTGAACCAACAGGGTTTTTCAACCTGGATATCTTGATGCGCAGTCCTTATTGGTTGTTCCTGGTTCTGCTTCTGCTGCTGGGCGGCCTGCAATACCGTTTGTGGGTAGGCAATGGCAGCCTGGCGCAGGTGGCCGAGCTCAAGCAGCAGATTGACGAGCAGCATGCCGAGAACGAGCGGCTGCTGGAGCGTAACCGTGTGCTCGACGCCGAAGTGCTGGAGTTGAAAAAAGGCATGGAAACCGTCGAAGAGCGTGCCCGCCACGAGCTGGGCATGGTCAAGGAAGGCGAAACCCTCTTTCAGTTGCCCCAGAAATGAGTGAACGCTTGCCGGCCTTCTGGGCCGTGATTCCTGCAGCGGGTGTGGGCGCTCGCATGGCTGCCGATCGTCCCAAGCAATACCTGGAGCTGGCAGGGCAGACCATCATCGAGCACAGCCTGGCGTGTTTTCTCGACCACCCCTCCCTCAAGGGGGTCGTGGTCAGCATCGCTGAACACGACCCGTACTGGCCCGGCCTTCGGTGCGCCAGCGACCCGCGCATCCGCCGGGCTGCCGGAGGGCGCGAGCGTGCTGATTCGGTGCTCAATGCCTTGCTGCTGTTGCATGCCCAGGGCGCGGAAGATGATGACTGGGTGTTGGTGCACGACGCGGCGCGGCCCAACCTGGCACGCAGTGACTTGGACAAGCTGCTGGCTGAATTGGCAGATGATCCGGTGGGCGGCCTGTTGGCCGTACCTGCCCGTGACACGCTCAAAAGGGCCGACGGCCACGGGCGCGTCAGCGCCACGGTTGACCGCAGCACCATTTGGCAGGCCTATACACCGCAGATGTTCCGTTTGGGGGCGCTGCATCGGGCACTGGCCGAGTGCCTGGTGTCGGATGTGGTGGTGACCGATGAGGCTTCGGCCATGGAATGGTCCGGTCAATCGCCACGGCTGATCGAGGGCCGCAGTGACAACCTCAAGGTTACGCGCCCTGAAGACCTGGAGTGGCTGCGCCAGCGCTGGAGTGGGAGACGTTGACCTGGGCCATTCACCTCGCCCGTGATTGAATCAGGCTGCCAGCGCCCGCCATTGTGGCTGAGCGCCGGTCATGCCCGATACTCCGGCAGACCTGCCAGGCCCTCTTTCAGATAGTCCACCAGGCGCCGCACTTTGGGCGACAGGTGCCGCTGCTGCGGGTACAAGGCCCACACCGCCGTATTGGGAGGTTGGTGGGCTTGCAGCAGCGGGACCAAAGCACCGCTGTGCAGGTGTTCGAGCACGTAGTAATCCGGCAGTTGGCACAAGCCGATGCCTTGAAGCGCCGCGTCCAGCACCGCCTGGCCGCTGTTGCACCGCCAGTTGCCCTGAACGCGCTGGCTGATTTCACGCCCCTCCATTTGCAACGCCCACACATCCGAACTGCCTATCAGGCAGTTGTGCCTGGCCAGTTCCGACAGGCTGTGCGGCCTGCCGTAGCGCGCCAGGTAGCCTGGCGAGGCGCACACGTACATGCGCCGGGGTGCCAGGCGCGTCGCGATCAGGCGCGAGTCGGCCAGGCGACCGAGGCGGATGGCCAGGTCCATGCCTTCGTGCAGCAGGTCCAGGGTCTGGTTGCTCAGTTCGACGTCCACCCTCAACTGCGGGTACAACGCCATGAAACGGGTGACCAAGGGCACGATGAAGCGCTCGCCATAGGCCACGGCGCACGTCATGCGCAGCAGCCCCTTGGGCTCGCTGGCCAGATCGCCCATCGCCCGCAGCGCTTCCTCGCGCCCGTCCTGCAAGCGCTGGCAGTGCTGCAGAAACGTCTGGCCGGCCTCGCTGAGCGTGACTTTTCGTGTGCTGCGATACAGTAAGCGCGTCTGTACGCGTTCTTCCAAGCGCGCTATCTGCCGGCTTACATGGGAAGAGGACACGCCCAGCCGTTGCGCTGCCGCCGTGAACTGCCCCAATTCGGCCACGGCAACGAATTCATCGATGCCCTCCCAGCGGTTATTCATGATTATCCCTGCACGGCAATAATGTTTTGTCTTTCACCGGATTATTCAACAATTGCGGGTGAAATACACTGTCTGCCGATTTCATTCACGTATCTGGAGACCCTGCGATGATCAAATCCCGCGCTGCCGTAGCTTTCGAAGCCAAGAAACCCTTGGAAATTGTCGAAGTCGATGTGGCCATGCCCAAGGCGGGCGAGGTGTTGCTGCGCGTGGTCGCCAGCGGCGTGTGCCACACCGATGCCTATACCTTGTCCGGTGCTGACCCGGAAGGCATCTTCCCGTCGATCCTCGGCCACGAAGGCGGCGCCATCGTCGAAGCCGTGGGCGAGGGCGTGACCTCGGTGGCGGTGGGTGACCATGTGATTCCGCTGTATACCCCTGAGTGTGGCAAGTGCAAATTCTGCCTGTCCGGCAAGACCAACCTGTGCCAGGCCATCCGCGCCACCCAGGGCAAGGGCCTGATGCCCGACGGCACCACGCGTTTCTCCTACAAGGGTCAGCAGTTGTTCCACTACATGGGCACCTCGACCTTCTCCGAATACACCGTGTTGCCGGAAATTTCGGTGGCCAAGATCCAGAAAGAGGCGCCTTTGGAGAAGGTCTGCCTGCTGGGCTGCGGCGTGACCACGGGTATTGGCGCAGTGCTGAACACCGCCAAGGTACAACCGGGTGATACTGTCGCCGTCTTCGGGCTGGGCGGCATTGGCCTCTCGGCCATCATCGGTGCGGTCAAGGCCAAGGCCTCGCGCATCATCGCCATCGACATCAACCCGGCCAAGTTCGAAATCGCTCGCCAACTGGGCGCTACCGATTGCATCAACCCCAAGGAGTACGATCGCCCGATCCAGGAAGTGATCGTCGACCTGACCGACGGCGGCGTGGACTTCTCCTTCGAGTGCATCGGCAACGTGCAACTGATGCGTGCCGCCTTGGAGTGCTGCCACAAGGGCTGGGGCGAGTCGGTGATCATCGGTGTCGCCGGCGCCGGTCAGGAAATCGCCACCCGGCCGTTCCAATTGGTCACCGGGCGCGTCTGGCGCGGTTCGGCCTTCGGCGGCGTGCGTGGCCGCAGCGAATTGCCGAGCTACGTGGAAATGTCCGAAAAGGGCGAGATTCCGCTGGATACCTTCATCACCCATACCATGGGCCTGGAGGACATCAACAAGGCCTTCGACCTGATGCACGAAGGCAAGAGCATTCGCAGCGTCATCCACTTCTGAGGCTTGCCATGACCCTGGACAACATTTCCTGCCAGAAGAGCTTCGGCGGCTGGCACAAGCGTTACCGCCACACCTCCAAGGTGCTGGGTTGCGACATGGTCTTCGCCGTCTACCTGCCACCTCAGGCCGAGCAGGGCGAGAAGCTGCCGGTGCTGTACTGGCTTAGCGGCTTGACCTGCAACGACGAGAACTTCATGCAGAAGGCCGGCGCCCAGCGCCTGGCCGCAGAGCTGGGGCTGATCATCGTGGCGCCCGACACCAGCCCTCGCGGCGAGCAGGTACCCGGCGATCCTGACGGTGCCTGGGACTTTGGTCTAGGTGCTGGCTTCTACCTCAACGCCACGCAGCAACCCTGGGCTCAGCACTACCGCATGCATGATTACGTGGTGCAGGAACTGCCGGCCCTGATCGAGGCGCATTTCCCCGCCTCGGGCGAGCGCAGCATCAGTGGGCACTCCATGGGCGGGCACGGCGCCCTGGTCTGCGCATTGCGCAACCCCGGCCGCTATCGCTCGGTGTCGGCGTTTTCGCCGATCTGCAACCCGATGGATTGCCCTTGGGGCGAAAAGGCCTTCAGCCGCTACCTGGGTGAAGAGCGCACCCGTTGGCGCGAGTGGGATGCCAGCGTGTTGCTGGCCGAAACCCCGTCGGGGCAGTGCCCCCCGTTGCTGGTGGACCAGGGCGATCGCGACGACTTCCTCGAAAAGCAGCTCAAGCCTGAGGCCCTGGAGCAAGCGGCGCGCAAAGGCGGTCATGAGCTGACCCTGCGCCTGCAGCCTGGCTACGATCACAGCTACTACTTCATCGCCAGCTTCATCGAGGAGCACCTGCGCCACCACGCGGTAGCCCTGGGACGGGTGTAGCCGTAGGGCAGCCAGCCGGCGACGTTCGCCGGCTCTGCACCTTGGCGTGGCAAATGCAGGTAGAATCACGCCCTGACTCATTCAGGGCGTTTTCTTATGCGTATTGGCCACGGCTACGATGTGCACCGGTTCTGCGACGGTGATTTCATTACCCTGGGCGGGGTGCGTATCCCCCACAAGTTCGGCCTGCTGGCCCATTCCGATGGTGACGTGCTGCTGCATGCCCTGAGCGATGCATTGCTCGGCGCCGCCGCACTGGGTGATATCGGCAAGCACTTCCCCGACACCGATCCGCAATTTAAGGGCGCCGACAGCCGCGTGCTGCTGCGTCATGTGCTGGATGTCGTTCGGGCCAAGGGCTGGCAAGTGGGCAACGTCGACGCCACCATCATTGCCCAGGCGCCGAAGATGGCACCCCACATCGAGGTCATGCGCCAGCGCATCGCCGACGACCTCGCGGTGGGCCTCGACCAAGTCAACGTCAAGGCCACGACGACCGAGAAGCTGGGCTTCGCCGGGCGTGAGGAGGGGATCGCCGTGCACGCGGTTGCCCTGTTGCTGCCGGCATGACCGAACTGGATCTGTTGGGCCCAAGGGCATCGGGGCAAGCCCTGGGCACGGCTGTGCTCAAGGCCGTTGCCGAAGATTTTCAGGTCGACGAAGTGCTTGATATCCCGCTGTCTGGCCAAGGCGAGCACCTGTGGCTATGGGTGGAAAAGCGTGAGCTCAATACCGAGGAAGCGGCCCGCCGCCTGGCCAGGGCCGCCGGCGTGCCTGCGCGCGCCATCAGCTACGCCGGGCTCAAGGACCGTCAGGCCTTGACCCGCCAGTGGTTCAGCCTGCATTTGCCGGGCAAGGCCGACCCAGACCTGTCGCGGGCCGAGGATGCCAATCTGCGCGTGCTCAAGCAGATGCGCCACCAGCGTAAATTGCAGCGCGGCGCGCATTCGTCCAACGGCTTCACGCTGCGCCTGACCCAACTGGCAGCCGATCATCAGGCTGTCGATGCGCGCCTGGCCCAGCTCAAGGCGAACGGTGTGCCCAATTACTTCGGTACCCAGCGCTTCGGGCATGCCGGCGGCAACGTGCATGACGCCCTGGGTTGGGCCGAGCGCCAGGCCTTGCCTGAGCAACGTAACGTTCGCTCGCGCCTGCTTTCAGCCGGTCGCAGCTACCTGTTCAACCAGGTGCTGGCCGCACGGGTAAACGATGGCAGCTGGACCCGTGCGCAAGTGGGCGATCTGCTGGCGTTCACCAACAGCCGCAGTTTTTTCCCTGCTGCTGAGGCCGAATGCGCCGATCCTCGCCTGGCTGTTCTCGACCTGCACCCTACAGGCCCTCTGTGGGGCGAGGGTGATTCGCCAGCCGGCGGTCGAACCGGGGCGTTGGAGAATTCGATCGGGGCCGCCCAGCCCGCGCTGTGCCAGTGGTTGGCAAAGGCGGGCATGGATCACGAACGGCGTATTCTGCGGCTCCCTATTACTGGCCTTACGTGGCATTATCCCGAGCCTGATATCCTGCAACTGGAATTCGTCCTTCCGGCCGGATGCTTCGCCACCGTCGTGGTGCGCGAGGTGGTGGATCTGGTGTCGGCAGGGCAGACGGACAGCCCATGCGTATTCTGATTTCGAACGACGACGGTGTGACCGCACCAGGCATCGCCGCGCTGCACGCTGCGCTTGCCGATTACGCGCAGTGCACGGTCATTGCACCTGACCAAGACAAGAGCGGCGCCGGCAGCTCACTGACGTTGGATCGGCCGCTGCACCCGCAGACGCTGGCCAACGGCTTCATAAGCCTCAATGGTACGCCGACCGACTGCGTGCACCTGGGGCTGAACGGTCTGTTGCCGTACACCCCGGACATGGTCGTGTCGGGCATCAACCTGGGGGCCAACCTGGGCGATGACGTGCTGTACTCGGGTACGGTGGCCGCAGCGCTGGAGGGGCGCTTCCTGGGCGGTACGTCGCTCGCGTTCTCGCTGCTTTCGCGCCAACCGGACAACCTGCCGGCCGCGGCTCATATCGCCCGTCGTCTGGTCGAGGCCCAGTCGCGCCTGGCGCTGCCGCCGCGTACCGTCCTCAATGTCAACATACCCAACCTGCCGCTCGAGCGCATTCGTGGCATCCAGCTGACGCGACTCGGTCATCGCGCGCGGGCTGCGGCACCCACCAAGGTGGTCAACCCGCGTGGCAAGGAAGGCTACTGGATCGCAGTTGCCGGTGATGCCGAGGACGGCGGGCCGGGTACTGACTTCCATGCGGTGATGCAAGGCTATGTTTCCATCACCCCGTTGCAGCTTGACCGAACCTTCAACGACGCCTTCGAGCAGCTCGATGGCTGGCTGGAGGGCTTGCTTTGATGCGTGAGGACGATATGTTGCGTCGGGGCATCGGCATGACGTCCCAACGCACCCGCGAGCGCCTGATCCAGCGGCTGTGCGAGGAGGGCGTGTCCAGCCCCCAGGTGCTCGATGTGATTCGCCGCACGCCACGCCACCTGTTCGTGGACGAGGCACTGGCCCATCGGGCCTATGAAGATACCGCGCTGCCCATCGGCCACAACCAGACCATTTCGCAACCGTTCATGGTGGCGCACATGAGCGAATTGCTGCTGGAGGCGGGCCCGCTGGATAAGGTGCTGGAGATCGGCACGGGCTCGGGCTACCAGACCGCCGTGCTGGCGCAATTGGTCGAGCGGGTATTCTCGGTCGAGCGCATCAAGGTTCTGCAGGACCGGGCCAAGGAACGCCTGGTGGAGCTGAACCTGCGCAACGTGGTGTTTCGTTGGGGCGATGGTTGTGAAGGGTGGCCGGCACTGGCCCCCTACAATGGCATCATCGTCACCGCCGTTGCGCCGGAAGTGCCCCAGGCGCTGCTCGATCAACTGGCGCCGGGTGGGCGGATGGTGATTCCAGTAGGATCACCTGGTGAGGTGCAGCAGTTGATGCTCATCGTACGAGAAGAACACGGGTTCTCACGCCGCGTACTCGGAGCGGTACGCTTCGTGCCCCTGCTCAATGGGCCGGTGGCCTGATTCATCGGGGCATCGACGGGCTATTTTTGCACCTGCGTCGAATTCTTGCAGGATCGACCTGTCTATCTGGCGGTGCACACACGTTGCGCGAGTGTGTTGCAGCCGCCTGCCAAGACCGGCGAGCTTCGTTATAATTGCAACAATATTGCATTCTTGTCTTGAAACGTTTTCGGCACCATGAGGGGAGCGCGGGTGGGTCACACAGTCTTTCGGCAGCGCAAGGACAGCTCGGGTCTCAGGCTCTTGGTGCTGGTACTGGCCATGGGCACACTGCTGGTGGGGTGTTCGAGCTCTGGCAGCAACAGTGCGCGTGTCGTCGACCGCAACAGCAGCGCGCCCAAACGGCCGACCGTGACCTCCGGTCAGTATGTGGTCAAGCCAGGCGACACGCTGTTCTCCATCGCGTTTCGCTACGGTTGGGACTACAAGGAGCTCGCGGCACGCAACGGTATCGCCCCGCCGTATACCATTCGCCCTGGCCAGCCGATTCGCTTCAGCAGCGGGGCCTCGGGCAGCACCACCGTGGTGGCCAGCCCGTCCTCGTCCAGCCGGACCACGGTAACCCGCCGTCCTGTAGGTGCCACGGCATCTACCCCTGCCACGACCACCAAGACCGTTACCACATCCAGCTCGGCGAGCACGCCAGTGGTCGCTACCGTGCCTGCGGCCGAGCGTGCGGCCGGTGGCTGGACCTGGCCAGCGAACGGGGTTTTGATCGGCAAATTTGCTTCAAACGGTAGTTTGAATAAAGGCATTGATATCGCCGGTGATTTGGGACAGCCTGTTTTTGCTGCGGCCAGTGGATCAGTGGTGTACGCCGGGAGTGGTTTGAGGGGCTACGGCGAGCTGATCATCATCAAGCACAGCGATACCTATGTCAGTGCCTACGGCCACAACCGCAGGCTCTTGGTACGGGAGGGGCAGCAGGTCAAGGCAGGGCAGTCGATTGCTGAAATGGGGTCTACAGGCACAGATCGGGTGAAGTTGCATTTCGAAATTCGCCGCCAGGGCAAACCCGTCGATCCTCTCCAGTTCCTGCCACGCCGTTGATTGTTGTTTCCAGTCTGTTCCGCTGACATGGAGGGGACAGGCTCAAGCGCTGCCAGGGAGACAGGCGCCGCTCGAGTCTGAGTTCGAACTCAGCAAAGGACTATAACAATGGCTCTCAGCAAAGAAGCGCCGGAGTTTGACATCGACGATGACGTTCTACTCATGGAGACGGGCATCGTTTTGGAAACGGATGTGGTGTCAGACGAACCTGCTGTACCTTCGGTTCGGACCAGGGCCAAATCAGGCTCTTCGCTTAAACAACACAAGTACATCGATTACAGCCGGGCGCTTGATGCGACTCAGTTGTACCTCAACGAGATCGGCTTTTCGCCCCTGCTTTCGCCGGAAGAAGAAGTGCACTTTGCGCGCTTGTCGCAAAAGGGCGACCCCGCTGGCCGCAAGCGCATGATCGAAAGCAACCTGCGCCTGGTGGTGAAAATCGCGCGCCGCTACGTGAACCGAGGGTTGTCGTTGCTCGATCTGATCGAGGAAGGCAACCTGGGGCTGATTCGCGCGGTGGAGAAGTTCGACCCTGAGCGGGGCTTTCGTTTCTCGACCTACGCCACCTGGTGGATTCGGCAGACCATTGAGCGGGCGATCATGAACCAGACCCGCACCATTCGCCTGCCCATCCATGTAGTCAAGGAACTCAACGTTTACTTGCGCGCGGCGCGCGAGCTGACCCAGAAGCTGGACCACGAGCCTTCGCCGGAAGAGATCGCCGCCTTGCTCGAGAAGCCGGTTGCCGAGGTCAAGCGCATGCTGGGTCTCAACGAGCGGGTTTCCTCCGTGGACGTGTCCCTGGGCCCTGACTCGGACAAGACGCTGCTCGACACTCTGACGGATGATCGACCCACAGACCCGTTCGAGCTGCTGCAGGACGATGACCTGTCGCAGAGCATCGATCAGTGGTTGGGTGAACTGACCGACAAGCAACGTGAAGTGGTGGTGCGCCGGTTCGGCTTGCGTGGGCACGAAAGCAGTACGTTGGAGGACGTCGGTCTGGAGATAGGCCTGACCCGCGAGCGGGTGCGGCAGATACAGGTCGAGGGGCTCAAGCGGCTGCGTGAGATTCTGGAAAAGAACGGCCTATCCAGCGAGTCGCTTTTTCGTTAGTCCCGGGTTTTGCGCTGCGTTCAGAAACGCCCCAATAAAAAGGGGCGTTTTTGCGTCTGGGGTTTGAAGAACCATGCCATCGACGAGCCTTGCGCGGTCAGAGGCGTTCGTACCGGTTTGCAGTTTCACAGGCGCATTCAGCACTGTGCTCACAGTGGCAGTTCGGCCTGTAAGCATTTGCTTACTCGTTACGTAAGCTGTTGAAGGGTGTAGCAGTAAACCAATGTCGTTTTCAAAAGCAATAGCTTCTTAACTCATTGAAAATATTGAAGTATTTAGATATGTGAAAGTTTGTAGGCCGCAACATCCTGTGAGGAGGACTCGTTGCACATCCCGCTCAGGTCGCTAGTATTCGAACTGTGCACAGGGACACGCACAGGCACTCAGGAAGAGAGCCAAGGACATCGCAAGAAGCGATTTCATCAGGACGATGTACAGGACAAGCAGGGACTACGGAAAAAATGTGGGCGGGTCGAACCGCCCCTTTTTTTTGCCTTTTTTTTGGGTTCTGAGGCCTTTGATCCAAGCGCATACTGCACAGCGCTTGGGAACGGCTGTATCAGAAGCCAGCGTGGCGGCGGTCACATTTGCATCACTGGTCTTTCGCGCTACAGCAAAAAGGCCCTTGCGGGCCTTTTCGTTTGTTCACGCGACGTTAGCGCTGCAAGTCGGCAATCTTGCCTGGCTTGCCGTCCCACTCCTCAGCATCAGGAAGTGCATCCTTGCGCTCGGTGATGTTGGGCCAGATCTCAGCCAGTTCGGCGTTCAACTCGATGAAGTTCTCCATGCCCGATGGCACTTCGTCTTCCGAGAAAATGGCTTGTGCCGGGCACTCTGGTTCGCACAGTGCACAGTCGATGCACTCATCCGGGTGGATGACCAGGAAGTTCGGGCCTTCGTAGAAGCAGTCCACCGGACAGACTTCCACGCAGTCGGTGTATTTGCATTTGATGCAGTTGTCGGTGACGACGAAGGTCATTTCTAGTTCTCTCCTCAGGCGACGGCGGCGGCCCTTCCTCTCAGGCCGCGCGGTTTGCGGGTTTTGGCTGCAGGCCAGGCTAATAACCGTGCAGTACCAGCAAACCGCGGCGGATTCTACCAGCTTGTCATGGCTGCCGTTATAACAGGTTCTTTAGTTGATATAGCATTTCGATAGCTTGGCGCGGTGTCATGTCATCGAGCTGCAGCTTGCCCAGCTTCTCGATCGCCGGGTGGGGCAGGCTGGCGAACAAGTCGCTCTGGTGCGGCACTTGCGGTGCATCCTGCGCTTTCGGGACCTGGGTCGAGTCGTGTGGCAGGCTGGTGGTTTCCAGGCGCGACAGGTGCTCCCGAGCGCGCTGGATGACCACCGCCGGTACACCTGCCAGTTGCGCGACCGCCAGGCCATAACTCTGGCTCGCAGGCCCTGGCAGCACGTGGTGCAGGAATACGATGCGGTCGTTGTGCTCCGTTGCATTGAGGTGCACGTTGGCCACCAGCGGCTCACTGTCGGGCAACACGGTCAGTTCGAAGTAGTGGGTAGCGAACAAGGTGTAGGCCCGCAGGCGCGCCAGGCGTTCGGCTGCTGCCCAGGCCAACGACAGGCCATCGAAGGTGCTGGTGCCGCGGCCTACTTCGTCCATCAGCACCAGGCTGCGGTCGGTTGCGTTGTGCAGGATATTGGCGGTTTCGCTCATTTCCACCATGAAGGTGGAGCGCCCCCCTGCCAGGTCGTCGCTGGAGCCAATGCGGGTGAAGATGCGGTCGACCACCGACAGCTCGCAGCGCGCCGCTGGCACGAAGCTGCCGATATGTGCCATCAGCACGATCAGTGCGGTCTGGCGCATGTACGTGGACTTACCACCCATGTTCGGCCCGGTGATGATCAGCATCCGGGTGCTGTCGTCCAGGCCCAGGTCGTTGGCCACGAACGGCGTGGTGAGCACCTGCTCTACCACGGGGTGACGTCCCTGCTCGATGCGCAGGCACGGTTCTTCAACGAAGCGTGGGCAGTTCAGGTCCAGGTTCAGGGCCCGCTCTGCCAGGTTGCTGAGTACGTCCAGTTCAGCCAGGGCGGCGGCACTGTCCTGCAGTGGCGCCAAGTGGCTGATCAGGGTCTCGAGCAGCGCGTCGTAGAGCATCTTTTCCCGGGCCAGGGCGCGGCTCTTGGCCGACAGCGCCTTGTCCTCGAACGCCTTGAGTTCCGGGGTGATGAAGCGCTCGGCGCCCTTGAGGGTCTGCCGGCGGATATAGTCGACCGGTGCCTGTTCGGCCTGCTTGGAAGGCAGCTCGATGAAATAGCCATGCACACGGTTGTAGCCGACCTTGAGGTTGGCAAGGCCGGTGCGTGCCTTCTCACGTGCCTCGAGGTCGATCAGGAACTGACCGGCGTTCTCGCTGATGGCCAGCAGCTCGTCGAGCTCGTTGTCATAGCCAGCCTTGAGCACGCCACCGTCACGGATTACGGCTGGCGGGTTGTCGACCACCGCACGCTCCAGCAGGCTGGCCAGCTCCGGGTAGGTGCCGGTGATCGCGGCCAGGCGTGCAAGGTGCGGCGCCTCAAGCTCGGTCATGGCATTTTGCAGCTCGGGCAGGGCACCCAGTGCGTCACGCAGGCGCGCCAGGTCGCGTGGGCGGGCATTGCGCAGGCCGATACGGGCCAGGATGCGCTCGATGTCGCCGATTTCCTTGAGCTGGGGCTGCAGCTTTTCGAACCGGTAGCTGTCGAGCAGGCAGCGGATCGAATCTTGGCGGGCCTGTATGACCTTGAGGTCGCGCAGCGGGCGGTTCAGCCAGCGGCTCAACAGGCGGCTGGCCATGGCGGTCTGACAACGATCAACGACTGATTGCAGAGTATTGTCGCGCCCGCCTGCCAGGTTGACGTCCAGCTCCAGGTTGCGGCGGCTGGCACCGTCGAGAATGACTGTGTCGTCCAGCCGCTCGTGACGCAGGCTGCGCAGGTGCGGCAACGCCGTGCGCTGGGTTTCCTTGGCATAGGCCAGCAGGCAGCCGGCGGCGCCGATGGCCAGGGTCAGCTTGTCACAGCCAAAGCCCTTGAGGTCCTTGGTGGCAAATTGTTGGCAGAGCGCCTTGCGCGCCGAGTCGCGGTCAAAGTCCCAAGGCGCTCGGCGGCGCGCGCCGGGGCGTTTCTCGGCAGGCAGGTCGCGTGGCCAGTCATCCGGGATGAGCAGCTCGACCGGGTTGAGGCGGTCCAGTTCGGCCAGCAGGGTTTCCCAGCCTTTGATCTCCTGCACGCCAAAGTGACCGCTGGTGATGTCAAGCACGGCCAGGCCAAACAGACGTTCGTCGCCCAGCAGCGCTGCGATCAGGTTGTCGCGGCGTTCATCGAGCAATGCCTCGTCGCTGACGGTCCCTGGCGTGATGATGCGCACCACTTGGCGCTCGACCGGCCCCTTGCTGGTGGCCGGGTCGCCGATCTGCTCGCAGATGACAACCGATTCGCCCAGCTTGACCAGCTTGGCCAGATAACCCTCGAGGGAGTGAAACGGCACCCCGCACATGGGGATGGACTGGCCGGCGGACTGACCGCGCGCGGTCAGGGTGATGTCCAGCAGGCTGGCGGCCTTTTTCGCATCTTCATAGAAGATCTCGTAGAAGTCGCCCATGCGATAGAACATCAGCTGGTCAGGATGCTGGTTTTTCAGCTTCCAGTACTGCTGCATCATTGGGGTATGTGCGGAGAGATCGGACATGGTCGGCCTACAGCGGGTGATCTGGTTGGCGAGGGTAAACCGGCAATGGTACAGGCTTTTTCGGTGCGATGCAGGCGCCGAACGCCGCGCATGTCCACCCTGGGCGCTGCGGCTGAGGCTTGGAAAACCTGAACGTTTGCCCGGCCAGCCTCTCTATTGGGGTGATAGGGTAGTGGTCAGTCTTCAAGGAGCTTTCGCATGGACCCGATTACCACACTCGCCACTCGCCTGGGTGACCACCTGCAGCGCCTGGGGGCACAGGTGAGCACTGCCGAATCCTGTACCGGCGGCGGCATTGCCGAGGCCATTACCCGGATCGCCGGCAGCTCGGCCTGGTTCGAAGCCGGCTACGTGACTTACTCCAACCGGCAGAAAACGCGTCAGCTCGGGGTGCCCGAGGCGCTGTTCAAGCATGTGGGCGCGGTAAGCCAGGAGGTGGTCGAGGCCATGGTCGCGGGCGCGCAGCAGGCCAGCGGCGCCCGCTTCGCCGTAGCAGTCAGCGGGGTGGCCGGCCCTGGCGGCGGTTCGGCTGACAAGCCCGTAGGTACCGTGTGGCTGGCTTGGGGCGATGGGCAGCGGGTCGTCAGCGTGCGTCGTCAGTTCGAAGGCGACCGCGAGGGCGTGCGGCACCAAACCGTCGTCGCCGCCTTAGAAGGCTTGTTACAGCTTGGCACCGGTTAAATCGAAATCGGGGGTTTGCTCGGACGCTCGCCTGTGGAATAATACTGGCTACTTATACAGTTATCCGGCCATCAGGGCCAAGTCGAACACGTGAGGATTTCAATGGACGACAACAAGAAGCGCGCCTTGGCTGCGGCCCTGGGTCAAATCGAACGTCAATTTGGTAAGGGCGCCGTCATGCGCATGGGCGACCATGAGCGCCAGGCCATCCCTTCCATTTCCACCGGCTCCCTGGGGCTGGACATCGCGCTGGGTATTGGCGGTCTGCCGAAAGGCCGTATCGTCGAAATCTACGGCCCGGAATCGTCAGGTAAAACCACGCTTACGCTCTCGGTCATCGCCGAAGCCCAGAAAAGTGGCGCCACCTGTGCGTTCGTCGATGCCGAGCACGCCCTTGACCCCGAGTACGCCGGCAAGCTGGGCGTCAACGTAGACGACCTGCTGGTTTCGCAGCCCGATACGGGTGAGCAGGCGCTGGAAATCACCGACATGCTGGTACGGTCCAACGCCGTCGACGTCATCATTGTCGACTCCGTGGCTGCCCTGGTACCCAAGGCTGAAATCGAAGGCGAAATGGGTGACATGCATGTGGGCCTGCAGTATGCAGTATTCGGAATCGCAGCATAGTTTTGGTTCACTTAGGAGGTATCCCTTCCCTCACAAGGGATACGCCCTAAGCTAATCAGCAATATTCGATTAATCCTAATTTGAGTGGTCGACGAGAATGGATCAGGCAAAAAACAAAGCGTTGGAAATGGCTCTTTCTCAGATCGAGAAGCAGTTTGGTAAGGGTGCCATCATGCGGCTCGGCTCCGACCGCACAATGGATATCGATGTTGTCTCGACCGGTTCTCTGGGCCTTGACATCGCTCTGGGCGTGGGCGGTCTGCCGCGTGGTCGTATTGTTGAAATCTACGGCCCAGAGTCTTCCGGTAAAACTACCCTGACTCTTTCCGTCATTGCTGAAGCTCAGCGTCAAGGTTTGACCTGTGCATTCGTCGATGCTGAGCACGCCCTTGATCCAATCTATGCCGCCAAACTTGGTGTGAATATCGATGATCTTCTGTGCTCGCAGCCTGACACTGGCGAACAGGCACTTGAGATCGTAGACATTCTGACTCGTTCGGGTGCGGTCAACGTTATTGTCGTCGACTCCGTAGCTGCTCTTGTTCCGAAAGCTGAAATTGAAGGTGAGATCGGGGACTCCCATGTTGGCCTTGCCGCCCGAATGATGTCGCAGGCGATGAGGAAGATTACTGGTAACCTGAAGAACTCCAACACTATGTGTATCTTCATTAACCAGATCCGTATGAAGATCGGCGTGATGTTCGGCAGCCCGGAAACCACCACCGGTGGTAACGCCCTGAAGTTCTACGCTTCGGTACGTCTGGACATCCGCCGTACCGGTGCGGTCAAGGAAGGCGACGAGGTGGTTGGTAGCGAAACCCGCGTTAAAGTGGTCAAGAACAAAGTTGCTGCTCCATTCAGGCAAGCCGAGTTCCAGATCGTTTACGGCCAAGGTATCAGCAAAGCCGGCGAGATCGTTGACCTGGCAGTTTCCAATAACTTCGTTGAAAAGTCTGGCGCCTGGTACTCCTTCGAAGGCAACAAGATTGGTCAAGGTAAGGCCAATACCATGAAGTGGCTGCTGGAAAACAAGCCTACCATGGACAAGCTGGAAGGTATGATTCGCGACAAGTTGATGTCTAAGCCTCAGACTGAAACCTCTGCCAATCTCGCAGCTCTGGAAGAGCCAGCTGACGACTATTGATACCTCACAGCACCTCCAGGTCGCTGCAGGTAGTCGCTAGTTAAGTTGCTGTTCCCCATAAAGCCTAGCTCCCCAGCTAGGCTTTTTATTTCGTGTAAGACTCAATACCTCCCCCTTCAAGGTGAACTACTGTTCGCCTCTCGCCCAGCTTGACTCTAAAAAATCCCCATCGAATTCTTTTGTGATCAAAACAGCTTTCCCCCACCACAATCCAAAACGGATACACTCGTCCTAGGCGATCTGCCATCACCATAATCGGCTTTCGTAACGGACACATCCATGGACTACGCACGCATCAGGGGCAAGGACTCAGGTAAGCATCTGGCCTTTGAGGAACTCGTTTGCCAGTTAGCTCGGCGTGAGCCTCAGGCCGCTGGCGC